>CAZDYY010000217.1:0-4018 GCA_964509745.1 uncultured Legionella sp.
AGAAGATATTCTGGCCTTTTTAGCGCTGGAGTGAAAGGCAACCTTGCTAAAGAGGCTTTTGTACTTCAAAATTCTCATTACGCTGGCAACAACCCGAATTACGCCGATGCTTTAATCAAAGTAGCCAATGGACCAACAATGAAGCGTGCTCTTGATTTTGCAAGACGGTATTATGGATATTAAAATCATGAGAGCTTTTACCTCAATTTTTTTGTTTTTATTTATAAATTATGCCGCAGCATCTGAATTTATTCTGGTTGAAAAATACGAAAACTGGAATCATCCAGTTCTAGCTGTATTTAATAAGTATGGGATTTCATTATATAAAGTTAGTTATTCAAAAGATGGAACATGCCCAACATTTTATGCCAAATTCAAATACTCTCCAGATCCAAGAGCACCTGATGCAGATAATTTTCATAAAGTATATTTTGACACTCTAAAAGCAAATTCATTTTTCCCATATTCAATTGTTGATGAGGAAGATGACATGCGAATAAATGTTGGATGGGAAAATAAAAATAAAAAAATAATGAGAGTTGATATTGCAAAAGCTGATACTGCATCACTCTGCAAATAGCCCCTTTCAACACCCCTCAGCCAACATCATTAATATGAATTACCATACGGATTAGTGTTTAACTTTGGTTTTGGTGGCTCAGGCTCATTATATATTTTGGGTACATAATAAACGCCAATCGGATTTTGTGATTCCGCTCCCATATGACTACAAGTATCCACCGAAGCTCCCGTTGGGCAAGGAAGACTGGAACCTCCCCATGGACTCATTCCATACCCCCTGGTAGATTTTTGATGTGGCCCCCAGGCGCAAACCATGGAAGACATTAACATGAGCAATACCGTCGTCACACCAATCACCAGACACCTGTTCCAGCTTCGTCTCAATGTGTTAATCATCATTTGAACTCTCCCTGAGCTTTATTCTCCTGATATCGCCTGAATTAATACATGTGATGTTGTTATTATAGTCATTATGGTTAATTTTATCTACATAATTTGTGTTGTAATTATTTATATTGATTGACATTTAATCAGCGTGTCTGTATTATTGCACTAACCTTACAACTCAATCTGGAGAATGTATATGCCGTCCAAAGCCTTTCAATATAAACTGGGTAATAAAGATCTTTGTATTCTTGGTCTGGATAACAATGAGCAAACAACGATTGCAATGTTTCATCAAGCATACAAAAAATATAATGTTATTTTATTTACATCAAAAATAGCGCATGTTGCAAACAATTACTTTGCCAGCACTGAATGCAAACCCAATACTGTCAAACAAGTATTATGGGATGTCACAGCAATGCATGAACACATTAATGACATGTCAGCAAATGTGCTCTGTATCATGTGTAGTAATGAAATTGGAAGTTTTTGCAAAACGTTAGCGGATGCGTATTTAACCGAAATCGATCTTTCCAAATATAACTCATTTTTTGATGATGACGATATGTACTATGGAGTCGATGGGCATCCTCATGTTCCACCAACAAACGGGTATGATTCGTATATTGGTATACTCGAACGCCTGGATAGTCACCCTGTTTCAGTAGTACAAGAATCGATTACACAGGCTACTCGTGTTAATCCAGCACATGATACCCATCCTGTCATTGTTATCAACAATGCCCAATCAGCTGAAAACATCCCTGCCGATATGGTATTCCCTGAGGCATATGCAACTGACAATTTGCAGATAGTACCCTACGTGCCACCTGCTACTTCACTGGATGAATTTGTGGACTCATCAGAAGAACATGGTTACACATTACCCTGCATAATTTCCTGATTACCACTGACGAGGTCTTGAGTTTGTCTGCTTTTATATAAAAAACACAAGACCTCATCCTCCGCTCTCTGGGACCGGGAAATTATCAACCGGTTCGAATAAATTATGAAACAACGCGCAATCCAAATTCCTTGTAATCATCGAATTTTCTATCATGACTGACCAGAGTTTTATTTTGAGCAATGCATTGCCAGAGACGATGAATCTTCACCAGAAATCCCCTGCCCGTTTTTTCTTGCAAACACCCCCCTCACCAGCAAACCGGTGGTAACCATCGGCACCCCGATTTCCGCTTTAATCTGCACATACGCATCTTCAGGTGTCTTGTGTTGATCAAGCCTTAACATCAAGCGGATATAATCCTCATTCAATTCCAGCATCCCGTTGTTGTTCCAGTGACTGTTTTCAAAGGTCCCCTGATACTGACAGGCAAAAATATGCGGTCTGGTTGCTACAGGGGATGTTGGCAATTCTGACATCCTGAAATACCCGGCATAGATCTCCACCATTCGCTGCATAAACCGCGTTAAAAACCAGCTCATGCCCTGCAAGGGATTCATGTTCCCTTTGGACACTTCATTCAAAATGAGTAAAGACTGATAACGCATTTTGTTCACTTGATTTGTTCTTCCTTCTATCCAGTGCGTATCAAGATAGTTGACCGAACAATCCAGCTCAACCGTTGAATTCAGTGAATGATAAAAGTCGGTGTGATCCAGAATACCGGTTTGATATTCCCGTACGCCCGGGTTATATCGTGTAAACCACGCATGGGTGGGAGCCTGCTGTTTTGTGTCCCACAGTGCAGGCAAAATAGCGCTGTGACAGGCATTGGTATTGGCTGTTTTATTCCCTTTACCATGTTGACTGATTGTCTTGCTGATCTGGACGTTTAAACCTGTCTGGTAATAGGCAATCAAGGTATAAAAAAACAAATCCACCCGTCGGCGGGCATGTTCAACAATCAATTCCTGTGCCAGGGTTGATGAATCGTGGCAGTGAAGGGATATTGTCGTATTCAGGCTGTGATCTTTTTTCTGATCACGTGCTTTGGGTGGATTGACAACCGCATGCAGATAGCGAAAAATTTCGCCATTCCGGCTTGCCTGTGCAAGCCACAAGGGTGTCTCGCCCAAATCATTTTCCTCGAGAATATTGGCCCCATACCGAAGCAACAGCCTGATGGATTCGATATCATGCTCAACAGCATGGGCATGCAATGCAGTATCTCCAAATCGATCCTTCTTATTGGCTTTGGCACCATGTTCCAGCAACAATTTTACAACAGAACTGGTTTTGGCCACATTCAGTGGCAACAGATCATCTTGATCGATCAATTGAGGGAAATATTGAAGAATAAGCAACAAGGTTGAAGGATGATTTTCGTAAACCGCCCAGAACAGTATTGACCAGCCATCGCTGGAAACAATATCGCCCCGCGCACCCTTGTTGATCAGAAAAGCAACCATCTCATCATGACCCCAGGCCGCAGCATCCAGCAATGGCGTGCCATTATCGTCTGATATCGCCTCCAGATCAGCGCCAAATTCCAGCAATTTTTCTGCAGACTCAACGTGATTGTTTTCAGCCGCAACATGCAACAGGGTGCGCTGCTCTGCATTGGTTACATTAATGTTGGCGCCATTCCTGAACAATTCTGCCAGATCATCGACATCATTACGTTTCACGGCATCAAATAACCGGTGCTTAACATCCATCATGAATCATCACAAACAAAAAAAGTGATTATAAAATAATCACTTTTAAAAAGCCACAGCAATAAGGATGGCGAAGAATATTCACGACGTTCAGTCGAAAAAAGATCTGCTTTACATGATGGAGTCGTAAAGTTTTGTTAACTCAATTTTTGCAGCCAGAATATTATCAGCCTCGGAACAATCCTCAACCACTGTATAAGCCAGCTTGTCAATGGCCCACTTCAGGCTCAATTTGGCAAGAAAAGTACTGTCTGCCATCAAGTATTCAGCCGCATATTCACTATAGCCAGAGGCGAGATCTATATGATCCTGACAAAAGGCCACCTGTTCAGCCTTTTCCAGTTCCTTGAGCCGGACTGCAAAATGATGGCTTTGTTTTGCCAGACTGATATTTTCGGCCATATCATCAGCATGGGCAGCCAAAGGGGCCACAAGGGAAAACAGCAGAGCCAGTGTTTTAATTTTCATACCACATTCCTGTTTCATT
>CAZDYY010000218.1:0-2437 GCA_964509745.1 uncultured Legionella sp.
CATTACCTGATCAGGTTTTGCGCTGGATTGGCGGGCAAGCCGAGCATGTGGGGCAGGAAACTGCAGGCTGGACTGAAGAAACCAAAAGCAAGGTAGGCGAAGCGGGCAAGGCGACCAGCGATGCCCAGGCTCAAATCATGAAGAAGGCACAAGGGGCGCTTGCCGAAGCTACCGAGGGTTCAAAAGGTGGTCTTGGTAAAGCTGTATCCCAAGGGCTTAAATCTAACATGTCAAAAGATGATAAAGGTGAACTTGGGGTTGAATGACGTGATTCACAATGCTCCCAGAACCTGCGTCGTCCCGCGGCCTGGTCGCGGGATTCACCGTTCCATCTGCGAAGCAACATCCATGGATCCCGCGGTCAAGCCGCGGGACGACGGGATTGTTGTTGGACCGTTGAGTTTCGCGTTAAATAATAACCTGGATAAAAATTCATCGTTATACTATCAGGCGGCCCGTGCGTTAAAATTGCCTGCGAAGATTTTACCTTGTATCGGTGGATTTGAGCTCAAACTGGGCTGGCGACGGTATTTTTTTCGTGGCGGGTACACGCCATTTAACTGTGGCAGCAGTATCAGTGTGGCTGAAAACAAGTGCTGTATGAATAAACTGCTGGATGCGGCCGGTTTTCCCGTGCCCAACATGAGCGCACTGGCGGGTGATGCCTTCGCTGCAGACAACCTTGAAGAGCAGCTTGGGAATTTGACGTTTCCGCTGGTGGTCAAGCCTGCCCGCGGGGGGCTGGGCAAGGATGTGTTGTGTAACATTAACAGCATGGAAAAGCTGCGTTTTTATCTGCAGGAGTATTATCAGGATTATCAGTATTTGTCCGTTGAGGAATTTCACGGCGGAATGAATGCCTGGCGGGTGCTTGTCTTTTACAATCAGGTGATAGGCGTTGTGCAACGTTTTTCGGCGCGTGTGAAGGGGGACGGCATCCATACGATTGTTGAACTGATTGATCTTGCCAATATAGCACGTGAAAAGCTCAAGGATACGGTTTCCCTGGGTCCAATTCATGTGGATGCAGAATACCTTATTCGTCTGGAGGAGCTGGGCATGACGCTGGAGACAATTCCTGAAGACCAGCAGGAAGTGGTGCTGTGCTATACCTGTAATTCTACTCGTGGTGGGACGATGAAGGGGATGGGGAAAGCCATCCACCCGGAAAATGCACGCATGCTGTGCCGGGCGGCCAAAGCGCTGGAACTGAATCTGGTGGGGTTTGATGTGCAGTGCGAGGACATATTAAAACCGATATCCACCTCCGGTGGCGTCATCATTGAAGCCAATCACAACCCGGATATTTCCATTCATGAATGCCCCATGTCGGGCGTGAGCCGGCAGGTGAGCATAATCATCATGCGACGCCTGATCTGGCGTCATCCAGTAGCCTGGGCGCTGGGGCTTTTCAGGACCGGTCATGGCAGGTTTTATGCTAAATCCATGCTGCTATTGTCAGGGACTCTGGCCTGGAAGTGGATTGCGTCAGTGTAAATCAACGCCCATCTATTGACCTGGCCGGTTGGGTAATATCGTTTTTCCTTCGGGTTTCTTCTCTGGATCATTCTCCGTAACCGGATCACCGGATTTGAGTTTCTGTTTAAACGCCGCAACGGTGTTTCCAGCAGGCAGATGACTGTCCATTTCCCTTGTCCATGTTTCCTGAAGATCTGCAACGTCCTGTATTTGTTGGTCTGGTTCACTGTCTTCCGGCAGCGGGGGAGCTGAAGCGGAAATCAGCTCAAGGAGTGTCCTGTATGCATTTTTCCGTGCGCGGGTCATGGCCTGAATATGTCGCTCACAGACGGGTTTCATATTATTTACCAGATCAGTTAATTTATTGTTTTTGGCCAGTTCGCCCAGCACGTCATCAATTTGCGTGCTGCACGCTGTTTCCAGTTGTTCGATGGTAGAAGTTCCTCTGGAGAACCGGGTGCCAAGTTGTGTCAATTTGTCTGCGAGGGCTGTCAGTTGTGCTGTATATTGAGTTGGCTTTCCTCTGTTCAATAAATGAAAAACAGAACTGCTTTGTTGTTTTTTCAATTCAGATATTGCGCTGGTAATCACTCTGATGGTCTGGTCCAGTTTATCCAGCACCGGATCCTGCACCCTGGATTCAACCTGCAGGCGTTCGGATATGTTTTGAAAATGTAACACCCGGGGGATAATGGTATTGTGCAGTTGCATGGACAGATCTACTGCCAGACGCAGCCGCTGCCTGAAATTTTGGTACAGGCTGTTCACTTTGTCTGAAATGCAGGCGGGGCTTTCAGATAACCGGATGAATTTTTGTGTTGCCAGGGAAAGTGCGGTGAGTGCGGTGTCAAGATCACGGGCAATGTGGGACGATATCATAACCACAATGTCGTTTTGATGGTGTTCAATGGCCAGATCCAGCATTTTTTTATGGTCATGCACATTTGTGATTCTGCCA
>CAZDYY010000218.1:2447-3682 GCA_964509745.1 uncultured Legionella sp.
TGCCAAGGAACAGGGGAATAATTTCAGCCTGGCCGAATTCAATAGCCCTTGTCCAAAACACACTGGATTGCCCTTCCGGCAACAACACGTTGCTTTGATCCAGAAGACGTTTATAGTGGTTTATATCGTCAGCTGATAATGTTCTTTTTAGTGATAGCACTTCAAGCTGGTGCAGAGCCTCGGTTTCACCCATGACCATGATCTTGTACCTCAGCAAAATGAATAAATGTTATTCTATTTGTTTAGTATAGAACAAAACCGGGCGAATGGTGATTCCCATGTTGACTTTTGCCTGTATCTTCGCAAAAAATGTAAGTAAGTTGTGACAGCCTGCTGTTGTTGTGAGAAAAAATGTGCCCAAACCCACGATTCTGGATAAATATCATTTCCCTGCCCGTGCCGGCAGAAATCTCGGTACGTTCAATACGCATTATATGGACGAACCCGCCCGCGACATTTTTTTTCATTATGCCGGAGTCAATGCGGTGGATCATCATGCCTATCCGGAACTCGAGCAGATCAAAAAACAGTGTGCCGATTTTTTGCTGACCTTGCTGAATGCCGTGGAGGATGCTTTTTATCACTATTTTACTACCTCGGGTTCCTCTGAAGCGGTGTTGCTTGCCATGCTGGCGTTAAAAAACAGAAAGAAGTTGACCAGGTCCAATATGATCATTGGTGAAAACAGTCATATTGCATGGCACAAGGCAGCAAAATATCTGGGGGTGGAGTTACGTATTGCCGCACTCGACAAGACACGGCTTATCATGGATAACGTTTGTGTTATGACACAGGTTGATGCCAATACCATAGGTATTTGCGCCACACTGGGCGCACCCACCACCTTGCTCTGTGATGATGTGCAGGATTTGAATGCCCGCCTTGCCAGACACTATCAGGCAACAGGCCAGTTTGTACCTGTGCATGTAGATGCCGCCAGTGGGGGCTTTGTGTTGCCGTTTGTCAATCCGGAGTTATGCTGTGATTTCCGTCTGCCCCATGTCTGGTCAATGAATGTATCCAGCCATAAATATGGTCTGGTTTACCCGAGCCTTGGATGGTTGTTCATGCGGGATATGGCTTGCCTTGAGGAGCTGATGGATGAAAGCGGTTATCTGGGGGTGGCAATAAAACAGTTTTCCATGCAGTTTTCCCATTCAGCATCGCATTTAATGACCCAGTATTATTACATCCAGCATCTGGGGTATGCGGGATATAAACAGGTGATGCTGGAT
>CAZDYY010000218.1:3692-4000 GCA_964509745.1 uncultured Legionella sp.
GTATGACAAGGCTGTGCGACTAAAACAGCAATTAAGCCAAAAACATCACAATATCCAGTTTATTGACAGTGATAGTTCAAGCCTGCCTGGCCTGATATTTTCCATACCGGGTGTGGACATGCGTGTTTTGTCAGCAAGACTGAAAGAACAAGACTGGTCATTGCCCGTGTATGCTTTGCCAGGTGCTGTTTCTGATGCCCTGGTGGGCCGGATAGTGATGCGGAATGGTTTTGATGATGCCCTGCTCGAGGCGCTGGTTTTGGCAATAACGGCTGCTATTGCTCACCAGCCTTGGTCCCGGCGATCAG
>CAZDYY010000219.1:0-3227 GCA_964509745.1 uncultured Legionella sp.
ATGGCGGCGTTGCATCGAGCAATCACGTTCACCCAGATGTATGGCGTTGCCCTTGCCATCACCCAGTACCTGAAATTCGATGTGACGTGGATTTTCAAGGAATTTTTCCATGTAAACGATGGGGTTGTTGAATGCTGCCTTGGCTTCACTGCGGGTCAAGGCAATGGCATTGAGCAAATTACCCTCGGTATGCACGACGCGCATACCACGGCCACCGCCGCCGCCGGCAGCTTTAATGATCACAGGATAGCCTATTTTGCGTCCCAGGGATAAATTCTGTAAATCATCCTCGGACAATGGTCCATCCGAGCCGGGTACACAGGGAACACCGGCTTTTTTCATGGCGGTAATGGCAGAAATTTTATCGCCCATCATGCGAATGGTGTCGCCGCGCGGACCAATAAAACGAAAACCGCTTTGTTCAACAATATCCGCAAAATCAGCATTTTCAGACAGGAAACCATAGCCTGGATGAATGGCCACGGCATCGGTGATTTCTGCGGCAGAAATAATGGCGGGGATATTCAAATAACTTTTTTGTGACGCAGCAGGTCCAATGCATACGGTTTCATCAGCAAGACGAACATGCAATAAATCCTTGTCAACATCGGAATGGACTGCAACAGTCTGGATGCCCAGCTCCTTGCATGCGCGCAAAATACGCAATGCAATTTCGCCACGGTTGGCGATAACGATTTTACTCAGCATGGCATGCTTCCTTATTCGATGACAAACAGGGGCTGGTCATACTCAACCGGATCACCATTGGCGACCAGGATTGCGGTAATGACCCCGGCTCTGTCCGCTTCGATTTCGTTAAACATTTTCATGGCTTCAATGATGCACAGCGTATCCCCGGTCTTGACGGTTTGTCCTATCGTGACGAAAGGCGGGTTATCCGGTGAAGAGGAGGCATACATTGTGCCGACCATGGGCGACCGAACCTTGTGTCCGGAGGCGGCGACAGGTGCTGCTTCTGCCGGCTTGCTTTCCGCTGCCATGGCTGGCTGTGGCGGCAATTGAATATGGGTATGTTGCGGAGGAGTGTAGCGTTGTGCAGGCGCTTCGGAGTAGATATGCCGGCTCAGGCGCAGTGATTCCTCACCTTCCTTGATTTCAATTTCAGAAATGCCGGTTTCGTCCAGTAATTCAATCAGTTTTTTAATTTTACGAATATCCATTGATGACTCTCTTATGATGTTAATTTTGATGTTAATTTGTTAATAATGGCTTGCAGGGCCAGCATGTATCCGTCGGTACCAAGTCCACTGATGACGCCTGCTGCAATATCGGAAAACCAGGAATGCTTGCGAAATTCTTCCCGTGCATGAATGTTGCTGATGTGTACTTCAATAAACGGTATTTGTGTAGCCAGCAGGGCATCACGCAAGGCGATGCTGGTATGGGTGAAGGCTGCCGGGTTAATGATGATATAATCGATTTCATCGGTAAACGCCTTGTGAATGGTCTCGATTAATTCGGCCTCACTGTTGCTTTGTACGGTGGATAAATGAAAATCGGCAAGATTTGCCTGCGCTTGCAATTGTGCATTGAGCTGCCCAAGGGAGCTGTGGCCATAGATAGACGGCTCACGCAATCCAAGCAAATTCAGATTGGGTCCATGCACGACAAGGATCTTTTTCATTAAACCCTGAAAAAAGTACAATAATTCGGCGATTTTGCCAGAAATTTATGAAAATGTCTATATATCCGAGGATATCGGCATGATACCAGCACGTTTACGGCTAAATTGGGGGAATGGCGCAACTTCGGTCAGGATGCCGGCTGGTTGTCTGTTTTATCAATAACCCTTGAGACTCAAAATAAATCTCTTGATCTTTCAATTTATTTTTGATTACATACTTCACATGGCGCAGCTATGGATATAGTGCTGCCCACAAAGTCCACTCGTTATCATGAAAAAAGGAATTAAAGTATGAAATATTTCGATATCCTGCCTCCACTGGTTGTCACGCTGGCAGTTGCAGTACCCGCACCGGTTTTTGCTGCGGAAGCTCTTCCCCTGAAGGGTACCTCTCTTTCAACATTGCACCAGACTTTTCACCTGAATTTGCCGGGCGTGCAGCATGCCTCCATGATGAATTCACCCGATACCCTGCAGTATCTTCGCCAGCACACCGATGAAAAAAACATGACGCATGTTCGCATGCAGCAGGAGTATGCAGGGTTTCCTGTGTATGGCGGATATGCCGTTTTGCACAGTGCCCGCGGGGCCAAGGCATTATTGAGTGATGATCGTCAGGTGAGCATGAATGGCCGGGTGTATCAACATCTTGAAACTGAACTCGGGCAGCCTGATCCTTCATTTGTCTACCGTGCCGGTGTTGCCTTGCAGCAGTTCAGGGAGCGCTACAAGGGGCAAACGGTGCTTGAGGAGCAGGTGATCCCGATGATTTATGTGGATAACCGGAACCATGCTTACTGGGCCTACAGGGTTAGCGTGCTGATTCAGCCGGAAGATAATATCCCCGCACGTCCAACAGCCATTATTGATGCGCAAACATTCAAACCATTCAGGCACTGGAATGATGTCAAAACCGTGCGCTCGATTGTCAAAGGACAGGGTTTTGGCGGCAATCAGCACACGGGAACCTGGCAATACGGGGTCGACAGGCCGTTTCTTGAGCTTGCGCGAGACAGTGAAACGGGCATGTGTTACATGCGAAATCGTGATGTGAGCGTGGTGGATATGAATTATTCCTATACGGCACCGGTTTCCCCGATGACATTTAACTGTGAAACGGGGGCAGCAATTGGCAAAAACACCTGGTGGACCGGGTACCAGGCGGATGGTTACGATGAGGTGAATGGCGCCTATTCCCCCACTAATGATGCGTTGTATATCGGCTCTGTGATTAAAAAAATGTATAACAGCTGGTATGGTCTGAATGCCCTGACCCGCCAGAACAGGCCGATGCAGCTGGTAATGCGTGTGCATTATGGCAATGGTTACCAAAATGCCTTCTGGGATGGCAGGCAAATGACCTTCGGCGACGGGAGCAGCATGATGTATCCCCTTGTATCATTGAGTGTTGGCGCACATGAAATCAGCCACGGATTTACTGAACAACATTCAGATTTGAATTATTATGGTCAGTCTGGCGGTATGAATGAAGCATTTTCAGATATGGCATCCCAGGCAGCTGAGTACTTTGATACGGGTACATGCAGCTGGACAGTTGGCGGGGATATCATGAAGGAAGACA
>CAZDYY010000219.1:3237-3993 GCA_964509745.1 uncultured Legionella sp.
GCGAGGTATTGCGCTATCTGGATATCCCCAGTCGTGACGGCCGATCAATTGACCGGGCAGATCAGTATCTGGTGGGAATGAATGTGCATCATTCCAGCGGAGTATATAACCGGCTGTTTTATCTTCTGGCCCATCAGCGTGGCTGGGATGTGCGCAAGGCGTTTCATGTGATGCTGAAAGCCAATGTGGATTACTGGACCCCGTATACCAATTTCGCAGAAGGTGCTTGCGGTGTGCTGGATTCAGCCCGTGACCTGGATTTTCCGGTTGAAGGGGTAAAACAATCTCTGGATAAAGTGGGGATTGATTATCAGGGATGTGAGGGGTGATGAGTATGGGTGGTCTTGAAAAACAAGAATAATCCGCTCATGCTGAGGATGTTGGATGACGCAGTGAGCGATCTGCTGATAGATCCTTCACTGCGTCCGGGATGTTGAAGTATTAACCTTCTATGTATTCACCAAAACAGGCCAGGCTGTTCATTTTTGCCCGGTGCAGCAGTGCTTCCTGGGCTTTGGCGACATTGGCCTGTTTGCCAGACCATACTTTCAGGCAGTCTTCCTGCAGGGCACGGCCGTAGGAAAAGCTCAGTGTCCAGGGTTGATAGCCTGCACTGTTAATGGCATTCAGGTTGGCTGTTGCCTGCACAGGTGTTTGACCGCCAGAGAGGAAGTTGATAGAGGGTACAGCGGCTGGAACGGGGTTGCGGAATACACTAAGTGTATAGTCTGCAATATCTTCCGGTGAGCTGAATGG
>CAZDYY010000220.1:0-810 GCA_964509745.1 uncultured Legionella sp.
ATAATATCGGTCAAGCCACGTTCACTCGCCAGTTCATCAGAGGATTTCCCTGGAACATATGGCATCAGGGTCCGGATACCTGCATGCGGGAGGCTATCGAAATCACAGGGCATGTTTTGCTCCACAATTTAATGATGAATGATCATGTTTACATAATCCATCAGTATTATCCAGAATCGAATTGCACAAACAGCCACCGCAAGATATGATTTTTCACTGCAACCAAAACTATAAAGGGAGTTATAGCATGATGGAAGAATCTATTGAAATTGAAATGGGTGAAAACAAAATCTGTGTCGACAGATTCGTTTTTATCGGTGACAGCCTGTCTGATCCAGGCCGAAGGGCGCAAAGCCTTATTGCACCACTCAGCGGGCTGGCGGGCAAATCACCTGATGGAAGGTATACCAATGGTTCGGTCTGGCTGGAGTTTTTCCGCAAGAAGGTCCTTGTTGAAGCAATGGCTGCAATAAACAAGGAAGATACAGAGTCCCGCGCCGTGTTCGATCATGTGGATAACCAGCGGGTTGCGATTGACTCATCACAAATCTACGTCAGAACATATTGTATTGGCGGTTTGACTTCGTATGATTACTCCCGGGGTGGGTTAGCCAATCTTGCCGCAGGGATCACCCCCAACCTTGCTGACGGATTTGCTGCAAATGCAGGAGCGGCGATGCAGCGTCAACTGATGTCTAACTTGCACGAAATGCGCGAAAAAATCCAGCAGGATGACAGGGATATGGTGATTCGCGATGAATCGCGGCAATCGACGCTGGTGATTGAATGGTCAGGAGCAAATGATTTGAT
>CAZDYY010000220.1:820-3964 GCA_964509745.1 uncultured Legionella sp.
CTGCCGAGCGTGCGGCTGAAGCGCGCCTGGAAAATGTTGAAAAATTGATTGCGATGGGTTACAGGCATTTCGCCCTGTTTACCTTGCCTGATCTTTCGCTAACCCCTCGTTATCAAAATGATCTGGTTCATCTCAGGGAAATTACACATCAAAGTGTTACCCGCTTGAATCAGATATTAATCGAGCGAATTCCTGCCATTCGGGCCAAACATCCCGAATGTTCTATCCTCATATATGATGCATATGCCCTCTTCGGCAAAGCATGGAATGATCCGGCTGCATTTGGTCTTGACGAAGACAAGAAACATCAACCTTATACCACATCAAAAGACTTTAAAATATCCGATGATTCTTCCATTGACAAAGGCTATATGTTCTGGGATGAAGTGCATCCAACCGAAACCATGCACCGGTGCCTTGCACAGGGTTTTTACACGGTATTTGGCAAGTTTTACTCATTTGAAATGCCTATGGATCCGCCACTCGAGCAATTCAGACAAGCGTATGGAAAACGCTTGGCGATGGACAGGGCAAGATTTCTGGGTGATTTCAGACGATCAAATATTGCCTATAAAGATCCTGAACTAACCCATGAAAAAATTATCCATCACGCATTCCATGAAAAGGGATTTCGTACCATGGATGTAATTGTTGGATTGGACTGGGTCACACGCGACAGGAAACTGACAGGCTTTGCCCGCTCAGCCCATCCAGGTCTTGATTTGGTGATCAAAGCCGTTGAAAAGAGCAGGCAAAAACGCCTGTTTCCAGAAAAGAAAGATGAACACACCATTGCCAGCGAGCTGGACGTTGGATCCGGTCAGGCGGGGTTTGAACTGTTGCCAGCGCAAGATGACAGTCTGGCGATTAAAATCTAGACTTGTTATATCAAGGTCTGTTGACAATTCATCCTCCAAACCCCGTCGTCCCGCGGCTTGACCGCGGGATCCAGAGATCTTGCGCAATAATCAAGACTATTGCACAGAGGTAGATCGAAATGGATCCCGCGGACAAGCCGCGGGACGACGAGAGCTGAATTATCAACAGACTCCATTCTAACCATCAGAGGGGCATGCATCTGCCTTGCAATGCCCCCTCAAAATGCTATGCTCAGTTATACCTCATTTATACGTCGTTCATGGAGAGAATACATGTCAAATGAAAGTAAATGCCCATTTCCTCATTCCACTGGTGCAGGAAAGTCAAACCGTGACTGGTGGCCTGACCAGGTAAGCCTCGATATATTGCACCAGCAATCATCACTGACTGATCCACTGGGCAAGGATTTCAATTATGCAGAACAATTCAGTCAGCTTGATTATGCAGCCCTGAAAAAAGATCTGCAGGCGCTCATGACCGACTCACAGTCATGGTGGCCCGCTGATTTTGGTCATTATGGACCTTTGTTCATTCGCATGGCATGGCATAGCGCGGGTACATACCGTACTGGAGACGGGCGTGGTGGCGCAGGCAGGGGAAGTCAACGTTTTGCGCCGCTGAACAGCTGGCCTGACAACGTCAATCTGGACAAAGCGCGTCGCTTGCTTTGGCCAATCAAACAAAAATACGGTCAAAAGATTTCATGGGCTGATTTAATGATTCTGACAGGCAACGTGGCTCTCGAGTCGATGGGATTCAAGACGCTGGGTTTCGGTGGCGGGCGAAAGGATATTTGGGAACCTGAAGAGGATATTTACTGGGGTTCAGAAGCCAAATGGCTGGATGATAATCGTTACTCGGGTGACCGGGATCTGGAGAACCCGCTAGCTGCAGTTCAAATGGGCTTGATTTATGTAAACCCTGAAGGTCCAAATGGCAATCCTGATCCTGTTGCTGCTGCGATAGATATCCGGGAAACGTTTGCCCGCATGGCCATGAATGATGAAGAAACTGTCGCCCTGATAGCCGGTGGGCATACATTTGGCAAAACCCATGGTGCAGGCGATGTGAAATACGTGGGGCCGGCACCCGAAGCAGCTGGAATCGAGGAGCAGGGGCTGGGATGGATCAGCAGCTTTGGTACGGGCAGTGGAGACGATACCATTAGCAGCGGTATTGAGGTCACATGGACCACAACTCCTGCAAAATGGAGCAATAACTTTTTGGAAAATTTATTTGGTTACGACTGGGAATTGACAAAAAGTCCAGCCGGAGCACACCAATGGGTTGCAAAAAATGGAGCAGGTGCAGGAACGATTCCTGATGCCCAGGACCCGGCAAAACATCATTCACCTACCATGCTGACCACTGATCTGTCGTTGCGCTTTGATCCTGCATACGAAAAAATCTCAAGGCATTTCCTGCAACATCCGGATAAACTGGCAACAGCATTTGCCCGGGCCTGGTTCAAGCTGACTCATCGTGACATGGGGCCCATTACACGCTACCTTGGTCCTGAGGTTCCTGCTGAACAGTTCATATGGCAAGATCCCGTTCCGGTGGTTGATCATCCTTTGGTGGACGACAAGGATATCAGCTCGCTGAAAGGAAAAATTCTGGCCTCAGGTCTGCCTGTTTCCAGTCTGGTATCCGTAGCATGGGCATCTGCATCCACATTTCGTGGCTCGGATAAACGTGGCGGCGCAAATGGCGCCCGAATCCGTCTTGCACCACAAAAGGACTGGACGGTGAATCAACCGGCTGAGCTGGCTAAAACACTCAATATTGTGGAAGATATTCAGCATCAATTTAATGCAGCCCAGTCAGCTGGAAAGAAAGTGTCACTGGCAGATCTGATCGTTCTGGCCGGGTGCGCAGGTGTCGAACAGGCTGCGAAAAATGCAGGGCACACCATCACCGTTCCTTTTGCGCCCGGACGAACGGATGCCAGCCAGGAACAAACGGATATCGACTCTTTTGCAGTGCTGGAACCGGTTGCAGACGGATTTCGCAATTATCTGAAAACCCGATTTTCAGTGTCCGCTGAAGAACTGCTGGTAGACAAAGCACAGTTGTTGACCCTTACTGCTCCGGAAATGACAGTCCTGCTGGGTGGCTTGCGTGTGCTGGATATCAATTCACCGCATTCGGCACATGGTGTGTTCACCAGTAAACCGCAGACACTCACCAATGATTTTTTTGTGAACTTGCTGGATATGCGAACAACCTGGAAGGCAGTTTCAAAAGATGCCGATGTGTTTGAAG
>CAZDYY010000221.1:0-3961 GCA_964509745.1 uncultured Legionella sp.
TGAGTAGCTAACGCATTACGTTCCATTTTCCAGGTGTCATGCAAATGGGTTGCTTTCACGATATCGGGGCTGCGTTTTTTGCGAATTGCTAGTTCCCATTGGCGACAAGCGCGAGAAAATACGGAGTCAACCGCACTTTTTCGTTCGCCTGATGCGCCACAGGTTAAAAAATACAATGAAACGGGGCTAGTTAAATAATGATCTCGTGCAACATTAGCCCGTGATTGACAGGCAAGTGAAATATTGGCTAACGCGCTATTGGTGATTAAAGATAATGGTTGCTGGCCATATTGATGATAAGCCATAACTGCAGTTTTTAGTATGGGAGGCAAAGCATCGATGGGATACTTAATTTCCGGTGTTGTTATTTGCGCCAATGGGGTTGGTTGACGCCATGTATTAACGACATCGTGCGTGGTGTCAGCCGGTTTATCACAGACAGCTATATCAGTGGTTATCATGGGCAACCTTGAAATGTGTGCTTTTTGACTTGTGTAACGTAGGTTAAAAAACGTGGAGAATGTTGTTTCATTCTTTGATCCTTGTTGATTTTTGTTGTCAGCCACTACAAACCCTGGATTTTTTTATCGGGGCGTTTCGTGGGTTAAGCATACCACGCGAAGCAATTTCCATAAATAGAGTGTGATCCATGCCTTTATAAGGCAGGGAAATGGGTGTTTTTATTGCAAACCATTATCAATGGCGTGAGTTTTTGATATTCTTTGCCAAAAATACAATTACGCACATTGTGATAATCAATAGAGACGAAGTGGCGTTTATGCAAAAATTACCGCGTGAATTTTATAATAGAGAAACGACAGTCGTCGCTAAAGCACTTCTTGGTCACCATCTGGTGCATCGCTCAGAGGGCATTGAACGGGTGGGTAAAATTGTTGAGGTTGAAGCCTATCTTGGTCAGCATGATCTTGCATCACACTCATCAAAAGGACTCACCAAACGTACAGCCACGATGTTTGGTCCACCCGGGTTTGCCTACGTGTATTTAATTTACGGGATGCATCATTGTTTCAATGTTGTCACAGAATCCGCAGGTATTGGCTCGGCTGTACTTATTCGCGCTCTTGAACCTGTTGCCAATATCACAGAGCGCTGCTGCGGCCCTGGATTGTTATGTAAAGCGATGATGATTGATAGAACACTCAACGAGCATGATCTGTTAAGTGATAATCTTTTTATTACGGATGCAGGGTATGAATTGCCTCAGGATATTATTGCAGCACCACGTATTGGTGTGCCTTATGCGGCAGAATGGGCAAGTAAATCCTTGCGCTTTTATATCAAAGGAAATGACTTTATTTCCAAAGGATGAAACAGGTATGATGGATATCAATACGCTGACACAAGGAGTGCATGATGTTTTTATGCAATATTGATAAAACAGATCGGATCAATCGTACGGTGATTGGTGCCGTGTTATTCCTTGCCGCATTGATTGGAATGAGCAAGGTATTTTTTATGGTGGTTGGGCTTGTTTTGGTGGTTGAAGGTTTGATTGGCTGGTGTTCCATTCCTTACTTGATAAGTAAAATCAAACAACATCGTATCTTTTATCTATAATCAGTTTACCTCTGTAAAACTTTGTTCAATTTTTCCAGCATGATCTTTCGTTTATCTACACTCATTTTTTGAGCATTGTTAATTTTCCATGTCAGAGCAGGAAATTGATCCAAGTTTTGGAATGACATCAGACGATAATCAGGTTTGCCGGTTTTAATTCCAATTAAAAAATTTTTATGATTCTGGGTGAGTTTATTACGGATATCAAGTATCAAGCGCTGCCTTACGTCAATTAACTCATCGTAACTGGTGGACTCGTTGGTCATGCCTACAAATTCATTGTTGTATGCTTGTTTGATATCGATTTCATTTGGATTTAATATCTCATTGATTGGCCTTGGACTACAGGCTGCGTAAATGACAAATGCATCCAGCATTTTTTCATCAATCCCTTCATGCTGGTAGAGTTGTGCTATATCAAATAGATCGCGCGGATGCTGCCGGTCTAATGCTGCTACAATCTTACCCGCATAGACCTCGTGAAATGAGAGTGTAGGGATGTTATCAATGGTGATACCGAGAATTGACTCGGCTGTTGGCGATAATTTTCTTAGCTCAGTGGGATAAAGGTGGCAACGAAGCACATCATTTGGCTCAATTTTTATCCTCTCGGTGTTTCCTGCAATAATTTTTTGAATATGGTTGTTGGTTTTGCATCGTTTGAAATGAATCCAGAGGCCTTTGTTGCGTTGTTCAATATCGTGGGCTATTCGTTGCAATGAATCATTTATCATGATTAAAGATGTCGTTCTGTCTTGATAGGGGAGGTAAGTTAGATCAATATCAACGGATAATCTTGGCAGATCTCTGTAAAATAAGTTGATCGCCGTTCCACCTTTTAATGCAAAACAGGACTCTTTACGAACAGACGTTAAAAGCCTTACCAATAACGTGACTTGTTGTACATAAGATGAGAGATAATTATTCATCGTTGGTACCATATCCTTCTTGATTTTTCATATTGAAAGGCAGTGATAGTTGATATTTTGGATAATAAAACCCGCCTTTACCTAGTTGTAATTTACCAGAGCCCAAGTCAATTCTATTTTTGTGAATTTTTTCAAACCAATCATGGTGTTCGTGTTCTGCAAGAAGCATAAATAAACGTTTAACTTTTCTTGAGTTACAGTGCTCAAGTAAAGGATTAAGCAAAATAGGGCGAAGTGTAACCATGCTTTCTAATAGAAATTTAGCTTGCTCCACTGTATGGTGTTGCGGCACAGTATCCAAATATTCCAAAATAGCTCGCTCTGGTGTAGAAAGTAATAGTCGGTGTAACTCCGTAGTTATTTCAGTTAAACCTAAGGTTGGGTTATCAGGAAATAGATTGCGAGAAGAATAATTTATTCTACAATGAGAGGCCACACATTGAGCGAACCATTTTGGTAGATTTCTTGGTTCACTGGGTTGTTTGGTTATCCACAGTGCGATTTGATCGCCTAAATTCAAATGCTGATGATAACTTTGTAAATCAAGTGCTGTTTTACCGGATAAATGAATTTTATAATCGAGCTGTGAGACCAAAGAGGCAAATGCACCAAACCAAGGGATGCTGTCACCCGTGAATTTATAGGCTCCATAACCTATACGCTCCAACCAACCATTCAAACAGTATTGTTCTGCTAAATAACGGCTAATACCAAGAGAATACAGCCATTTCTGGGTGCAGACCATACCTTGCTTATGCTGCTGAACCAATTGGTTTATTTTTGATGGATTTTGATTATTCATACTAATCATTATATCAAGAAATAGAACCGTAATCCACAAAAAGTTCATTAATTTTTATTTTTGATTATCTACAATAATCAAAATACCAATAATGTGAACCAATGAATCTCAATATCATTTAAAAATAATTCCAATTATAATCGTGCACGCTGCCAAGAACGTGATTGCCGACGCACAAAGATTCATGATGGAAACTTTCTCCGCACGACTCAAAGCCATACTTGCACGAGACAATGTTTCATCGACTTCTTTTTTAATGGTCAAGGCTGTGGTTTTCGAACTTTCCTGCAACAGGTTCGTCATGGCTTCCTTGCTCGCCGTCAGGGATGCATTTAATATTCGCTCCGATTTTTCTTTCGCATCATTCCCCCAGCGCAAGGCTATTCCTTCCAGCTCTTCTTTGTATTGGTGAAGCATGGCTTGTTGTGCCTTGGCGTTATCGTCCATCAGCCTGGCATTCATGGTTTGTAACATGAAGATGGGATCATTCCGGTCAACGGCAACTCCATGGGTTACTGAGATTTCTTTGATGAGGGCTTCAATTGGATTGCTCATTGTAGCACCACGGCGTTGTCTATTTGACGGAATAATTGATCTCTAATCATTTTCAGGCGTTGACGTGTCATGATGAAGCGTTCAGGGGAGGTAATGG
>CAZDYY010000222.1:0-2812 GCA_964509745.1 uncultured Legionella sp.
ACTGGATGGACTGCACCCTCAGATTGATGAAGATCGCGTTAACTTTGCCACACTTTGCCTGCACACAAACCTTAAAGCAACCCAGGTGCGCCAGCGCTTTGCCTTTTTTGACAAGAACAGCCCGCAAATGGAAAAGGCACTGGGACAGGTCAGAGGTGTTCGCAGCGGTGCTCAAACTCACGTGCAGGTTGAAATGGGTTCCAGCGGCAAAAAACTCTTTTCGTTGTTAAAGCCAACTGCAGCGGCGGCACCTGCTGTGTCCGCACCAGCTGCTTCGGCGCCGTACGTCCCGGTTGTTGAAGCCACGCCCATCGGCGGCTATGGTTACAACGTTAAATAACCACTGGGGTCGTACCCATGTCCCGCGCTCACCCCGCGGGACATCTTTTATATAAACAAATACCGGCAAATACAAACCGCAGCAATAATCCCCGCCAAATCCGCCAGCAACCCCGCTGGAATCGCATGACGGGTTCGACGTATGTTCACCGCACCAAAATACACCGCTATCACATAAAACGTTGTTTCCGTACTGCCCATCATGGTCGCAGCGGTCCTCGATATAAAGGAATCCCCTCCGTTTTGATGAATCAGTTCGGCCATCACGCCCATTGAGGCACTGCCTGAAAACGGACGAATCAATGCCAGGGGAAGCAATTCCGGCGGCATGCCAACTGCATTTAACAGCGGCGTCAGCCAGTGCTGCAACAGCTCAAAAAAGCCCGACGCACGCAACATACCCACCGCAACCATAATGGCGATTAAATAAGGGATCAAACTGATACTGGTATCAAACCCCTGCCTTGCGCCTTCGATAAAAGCATCAAATACATTGATTTTTTTAATCACACCATACAAGGGAATTCCAACCACAAACGCAAGGAACATGATATTGGATAATTGATTAGCAAAATGATTCATAAATTATCTTCATTCCTGATTTTATACATCGGCAGCTTCGCCAGCTGGGTCACGGCAATAATCGCAACGGCAGTGGAAATGACCGTCGCGACAAGCGTACTGAAAATCACGCTGCTGGGATGCAGACTGCCATTTGCGGCCAGATAGGCAATGGCCGTGGCCGGAATCAGCTGCACACTGGAAGTATTGATCGCCAGAAAGGTACACATGGCATTACTCGCTGTATGCACATGAGTATTCAGGCGTTGCAATTCCTTCATGGCCTGCAGGCCAAACGGGGTGGCGGCGTTTGCCAGTCCGAGCATATTGGCCGCAATATTCATCACCATCGCACCCATCGCCGGATCATCCACCGGCACATCAGGGAACAAACGACGCATGACGGGGCGCAATAAACGCGCCAGCAGTTTAATCAATCCCGAGCTCTGCGCTATCCCCATAATTCCAAGCCATAACGACATGATAGCCGTTAACCCCAGCGCCACTTCAAAACCAAACTTTGCAGAATCCGTGACTGCATGCACAACGTTATCAATCCGCCCCTCGACAATGCCAACGATGACCGCGAGAAACATCATGGATAACCATATTATATTCAGCATCTTCTACCTGCTCCCCAATTTATGTTTGCACGTAACTGCTCATCCCATACGTCATCCGGGATTTATCATAAACCAACTTGTTATCGATTACTAAGGCTTGTTGACAATCAACACGTTATAGATTTTTTATTTATATTTCATATTGTTTTTTTACATTTTCAAAGACAATTTATCCTTGCTATTTTACATGGCAAGAACTATATTGTCATAAACAATCAACAAGCATGGGATCTTTCATGAAACGTGATCGCCTCAGGGATCTTGAAATATGGCGTAATGACTTGCATCGTAAACCGTTACTTGTTCGTGGTTGCAGGCAAGTAGGGAAGTCATGGCTGATACGTGAATTTGGTAAGCAATTTGACACCTTTGTAGAAATTAATTTTGAAAAAAATAAATTAATTCATTCCTGGTTTGCCGGGGATCTGAATATTGATAGCATTTTAGAGAAGCTTGCGATCTATGCACATGCTAAAATAGAACCTGGAAAGACCTTGCTGTTTTTTGATGAGATTCAAGCTTGCGAAGGTGCATTACAAGCATTGCGATATTTCAAGGAAGACAGACCCGATATACATATCATTGCAGCAGGGTCTCTGTTGGATTTTGCACTTAATAAGACGGGTATCGCTGTAGGCCGTGTGCAATTTATGCAACTTTACCCGCTATCATTTGGTGAATACCTCACTGTGCTGGATCTACAAAACTTACGTGATTTTATTTTCAAACAAGACAATGACCCGGTTATCGCGCAACTTTTAATGGAGCATTTGAAAAATTACATGTGGCTGGGAGGAATGCCAGCGGTAATTGAAGCATGGATTTCCGAGCGTTCCCCGTTTGTGTGCCAACGAATACAGGACGAAATCATCGAGTCTTATCAAATTGATTTTCATAAATATGCAAAGGAGCACGAAATTCCATATGTTTCTCGAGTTTTTGAAGCAATTCCATCCAGAATTGGTAATAAATTCATATACTCCAGAGTTGATGAGCATGCGCGTTCAGAGTCTGTCAAAAATGCATTGAAATTATTGGAAACAGCTGGCATTGCAACTTTTTGCTATCACACATCAGCTCAACATCCGCCACTGGGTGCAATGCAAAATGATAAACAATTTAAAGTGTTTTATTTTGACATTGGGATTGCTCAAAGGTTATTGGGTCTGGACATTAAACAATGGGTGCTTAACCCTTTGCGCTTGTCAAATCAAGGCGAAATAGCCGAGCAATTTGTTGCTCAGGAAATGATGGCTTATGCCGATTTTCACAAGCAGGCTAAATTATAT
>CAZDYY010000222.1:2822-3937 GCA_964509745.1 uncultured Legionella sp.
TCGTGAAGCAAGAAATAGCAATGCTGAAGTAGATTTTGTTACGCTGAAAAATGGAGAAATCATTCCTGTGGAAGTGAAATCTGCACACAAAGGCAGCATGAAAAGTTTACATTTGTTTCTGGAATCACACCCGAATTCAAAATTTGGTTTGAAGATATCAACAAAGCCGTTTTCACGACATAATAATCTTGTGGAAGTACCTTTGTATGCACTTGAGGGCTGGTTCTGTGAGTCAACGTAACCCGTGCCGGGCGGATATACCACAGAGTCTGATTATATAATTAAAGATCCCTGATGAATGCCAGATCAGCTTATAAACACAATTTGGATACGTTGGCATGGCTGGCAACCGCTTCAATCCATGGCTTTTGACACGGGTTGTTACTTCCCCAAAACCCGCGTAAAATCGCAAAAAAAATATGGAAACCGTTCCCCATGCTCAAATATGCTTTAACCTGCCTGATGATGCTGCTGGTATCCCTTCAGGCCGTGGCTGATGTGACCATTACAGATCTATACCAAAACCATATCATTTCAGCAAACGCTGACATGCCATCCCGCATTGACACCTTCAGCGCGCAATTTCTGGATAAACCGTATCTGCGCGGAGCACTAGGCGAAGGTGATGAAGGCTATTACGATAACACCCCGCTTTACCGGACAGATGCCTTTGACTGCGAAACCTATGTTGATACCGTATTAGCCCTGGCATTTGCTCATGATACCTCAAGTTTTGAACATTACATCCGTCAGATTCGCTACAAGAACGGCCAGGTATCCTTTATCAATCGCAACCATTTTACCTGCCTTGACTGGAACCGGAATAATGAAAAGCAGGGATTTATCAAGGACATCACCACGACATTCCGCGATAAAAACGGGCATCCGGTGAGTAAAATTGCACGAGCGCTGGTTGACAAGCCAGGCTGGTACCAGCATTTTTCAACCGACATCATCCGCATCAATAATCCGACCCCGGCAGAAAAAGCCAAACGGCTGGCACGACTGAAAGAAAGAGGCCAGCATTTACCGCGGGCCATTTCCACAACACCCTATATTCCGTTAACCGTATTGTTTGACAAGGCAGGCAAGGCAAACATGTACCTGTTCAATCA
>CAZDYY010000223.1:0-3931 GCA_964509745.1 uncultured Legionella sp.
CTGATAATCCCGCCTGGTAATTAATGACTGGCAATCATCTTCCTTTAGCAAATTCTGCAACAGGTTGATTTGCCGGGCAGCGTAATCGCTCGTCTGTAACAGGCGATCAACTACACTCGCCAGGGAATGGGCATCATCAATACCCATGTCGGGAATGCTCACGCCCCTGTGATTCATACCACAAGGTAACAAACAACACCATGATAATGGGACCAACAAACAACCCCAGCAGCCCCAGGGTTTCTACCCCGCCCAGAATTCCAAATAACACGGCAAGAAACGGCAATTGAATGGCACCGCCAATCAATACCGGCTTGATGAAATGATCAGAAACAAACATGACCAGCGTGCCCCACACCACCACAATAATGGCTGAAATCAGGCCGCCATTGAAAAACAGAATTGCCGCAACAATGGCAAATACCAGCGGTACTACAAACGGAATCATTGCGGCAAATGCTGTAATAAACCCTACCAGGGTGGGGGCTGGAAAATCAACCAGCGCATAACACACCCCCATCAGAACACCAACGCCCAGACCAACAGCAATGGTACCGTTCACCGTGGCACGCAAGGCAGCAGGAAGCCTGTCTGCATACCGGAACCATCGCTCGCCAAGGCAGTGTTCCCCAACATGATTGATTTGTCTGAAAAATGCATCGCCATCACGATAAAAAAAGAACAGGCTCAGCAAGGTAAAACCGACTTGAAAACTGCGATGTGCAAGACTTGCGCCCACCATTTTTAAATAATAACTCGCTGGAGTAAGTGACAAATGCATATTGGACAGAAAAAACTTCAGACTGCCTGGCTGACCAATATTTTTATCCCAGTATTCCGCGATACGATTACCGACAAATGGCAATTGACGAAAAAATTCCGGAACCTGACCACCATCCCGGTTAATGGTCTGCAAATAGTTAATAAATAACTGCGTCTCTGCAACCAGAACCGATATCAGCCAGCTTAACGGGATAATGAGCAAACACACCAGAATGGATGTAAATAATGAGGCCGCCAGATTTCGCCGCTTGCCAAACAGTTTTTCCCAGCGCTGGTATAGCGGGTATGTTGCAATCACTATGATTCCTGCCCAAATCAGTGAAGGAATAAACCGGTGGATAATAAAGGCAGCCAATCCTACAATTCCGACGGTCAAACTGATACTAATCATTTCTTTATGATTTGCATTCATCGCAAGCCCCATATGAATAACTGCATGATTATCCAGGCAGGAATCGCAGCAAGAACATCATCCAGCATAATGCCCAACCCACCGCGAACCCGGTTGTCAACCCATCGTATCGGCTGTGGTTTCCAGATATCAAAAATACGAAACAGAACAAATCCGGTGATGATCCAGATGATTTCCGGTGGAGCCAGAAACATGGTCAACAAATAACCCACCACTTCGTCCCAGACGATGCCCTGGTAATCGTGCTCACCAAGCTCGCTGGCAACTTTACTGCTTGCAAACACGCCCAGGATAAACGCTGTTATTGTAGCTGTGAGATAAACATACCATGGTGTACTGTCGAGCAATACATACACAGGAATTGCCGCCAGGGTTCCCCATGTTCCCGGAAACTTTGGCAACAACCCGCTGCCAAACCCGAAAGCAATAAAATAGACCGGATCCTGCCAGACTCTCTTCGATATGTCATGTTCAGACAGCTTTTGCATGTTGACTCCTGAAAAACCTCTAGAAATGCTGATACCCCTGTATATTCACAGGCACCAGCTCTCCTGTCCCTGCTCTGGCCCAAAGACCGGCGCCAGCATCAATCACACCCACCGGAAAACAACGCAAGCCTTGCGCAGCGAGATCCTTTAACAATAACGGCTCATGTTCAGGCGAAACGGTAAAACATATTTCATAATCATCCCCTCCATTCAAGGCAAAATCAAGAGCATTCCTGCGCAGGCCCGTTCCGTGTCCGGAGTCACCGGATTCCAGATATTTCTTTACCAGGGGATGAACAGGAATGCTGTCCAGGGAAAGGTATGCCCCCACACGACTGGCAACACAAATATGATGCAAATCACTGCTCAGTCCATCAGAAATATCGATGGCAGATGTTGCATGTTTTTGCAGGACAGGCGCCAGATCAATCCGCGGTCGTGGATGTTGCAACGTGTCCTGCAATACAGCCATGTCTTGCAGGTTAACAGCATGTTGCAACGCGAATGCCGGATCCATTAACTGAACGGCAAATGCCGCAGCCCCGAGCTCACCGCTAACATAAACGAGATCACCAGGCTTTGCACCCGAACGGCGTATTGCCCTGTTTTCCGGCACCAAACCGTGAATCGTGAGCGTCATGCTCAACGGACCGCGGGTGGTATCACCGCCCACAAGAGCAACATCAAACTGACCCAGGGCTGCCTTCAGGCCCTGTGAAAAGCGCTGCAACCACAACTCGTCCAGTACAGGCATAGTCAATGCCAGCGTTATCCAGCAAGGACTGCCGCCCATGGCAGCAATATCGCTGATGTTCACCATCGCAGCTTTGAAGGCAATATCATATGCATCCCAGGATTGGCAAAAATGCACGTCAGCAACCAGCGTATCACTGCTTACCAACAGCTGATAACCATTGGGAACTTGCAGGCAGGCCGCATCATCCCCGATACCGAAAATGACATCCTTGCGACCATTAGGAATAGATTGAAAAAAATGTTCGATCAGGGAAAACTCATCCATGACCAAGGCTGATTTCAGTGGCTCGCACCTGCTTCGCCAGATTATTCAATACCCCGTTCACGTAGCGATGCCCGTCCTGCGAACCAAATGCCTTGGCCAGTGTCACAGACTCATCCAGCACCACACGCCATGGAATGTCAGGGCAATGCAGCAATTCAAACGTACTGATACGCAGAACGGTTAATTCTATAGGATTCAGGCTTTGCAAAGGCCTGTCCAGAAAAGGCGTAAACGCGTCTTCCAGCTGGTTTAAGCTGGCAGGAATATCATGCAGTAAACGGCAAAAATAATCCGCATCGACTTTACCCATATCATTTGCGACACGAAACTGGGCTTCAATTTCAGACAATTCGGTACCTGACATGAGCCATTGATATAATGCCTGCAGGGCAAGTTTTCTGGCTTTTCGCTTGCCTTTAATCGTTTGGTTCATTTCCACAAATACCTCTAAATCAGTTCGTCATCTTTCATTTGATCGATAGTCTGGCGAAATTCGCTGACATCTTTAAAACGTTTATACACGGATGCAAAACGCACATAAGCAACGTGATCCATACGATATAACTGCTCCATCACCCATTCGCCAATTTGACGGGATTCAATTTCACGCTCGCCGGTACGCCGAATGTTTTGCATGATGGTCGCAATCGCTTCTTCCACCAAATCCACACTGACCGGACGTTTTTCCAGCGCACGCAACATCCCGGCACGCAAATTATCCATGTTAAACGGCTTGCGACGTCCGTCGCGCTTGACGACCAGTGGCATAATCAGCTCGGCCACCTCAAACGTTGTAAACCGCTCATGGCAAACAAAGCACTCTCTTCGCCGGCGTACTTGCGCGCCCTCTGCAACCAGACGCGAATCAACTACCCGGGTGTCAGTTTCATGACAAAATGGACAATGCATGATTATCGATATACCGGAAATTCACGACACAGGCTCAATACATCCTGCCTGACCCGTTCAATGACTGTATCATCACCCATTTGATCCAGAACATCTGCGATCCAGCCTGACAGCAGCACAATTTCCTTCTCTTTAAATCCCCTCGTTGTCACTGCGGGGGTACCCAGACGCAAGCCGCTGGTTACAAATGGCGAGCGCGGATCATTGGGCACTGCATTTTTATTCACGGTAATATTGGCGCGGCCAAGTGCTGCATCAGCGTCTTTGCCGGTGATATTCTTGTCGATCAAATCCAGCAGCATCAAATGGTTTTCCGTG
>CAZDYY010000224.1:0-3898 GCA_964509745.1 uncultured Legionella sp.
ATATGAGTAATTATTTACAATATAGCAACTATTTCAATCGATTTGACCCGTTAACTGTTTTTTTATTTTTCAAAATATTGAAATAGTTGCTATATTGTAAATAATTACTCATATTTGTTTGGAGATTGTGGTGACAAAATATCTAAATGAGGCGCAAAATGCCACGGACATAAATTTTGCAAAAGCTGTTAAATCAAAAGACTACTCACGTGTTACACAATTAATAACAGATGGTTCAATCGACCCCAATGAAGTCTTGGATGCTGGAAAACAGCATTTATCTCCATTATTATGATACGTGGGCTTTATCCATGCAGAAGAAAGTTATTGATGTTAGCATACAAACTGCACAATAAACTGTTAACGATAGAAGACGAAAGCAATAAGCGATCAGAATATAAATTTCTACTGGAAGTTTTTAAGAATACTCCGATTGCGTCGAACTCGTCTGAAGACGAATCCAATATTACAAAATCCATCTTAACTTGTTATTCTCGTTCACGAGCATCAGGACGTCTGGATTGTAACCAGTACTTTCACCACGCCGGGTGTACCAGTACGCTCGGCATTGAATTGTCTGATAGAGAAAGCATATCGCTGACTGACTGACCACAACCAGCTCACAAACGGATTGTATGGCACCTGATCAAACGATAATTGAATATCACCTGCTCCTGTTTGCTGTAACTGATATGAAAATCCGTGAAACGATGCTGATTTGAGCTGGTTTGCCAGCACACTTAACAACTGACTGCTGCCTAAGGCCTGTGCTGGCGTGCCGCGCTTGTATTGCGAGCGTGCTTTTTGCATCCAGACCAGTGTTTCTTCCTTTTCTTTCAATTGCTGCGATTTTTCCTTCACACTGTCAGTCAGAGGAGCATACAGCAGCGCATAATATAAAAGGAAAAAACAACACACCCCGCCAGAGCCAAGCATCCAGCGCTCACGATCATTTAAATTATTCCAGTATGCTTTCAGTGCGTCTTTCATAATCTTAATTCCAGTGTAGCGGTAACGTGTTGTTTATGGGATGCCGCCTGGGACTGGGTTACTTTCACACCGGCCTGCTGCAAATGCCCTTGCAAACGCTCCAGTTCAGCAAAATCCCGGGCGAGCAGGGTAACCGCCAGAGTTTGATTTTGATAACGCATTTGTTCAATTGTATATGCCCCCTGCTTCAGGCCCGCCGCCAGTGCATCACTCAGCTGCCACAACGCCGCATTCTGTCCACCATGTCCCGATTTCAGTAATTGTCCCACACGAAACCGTGGACTGATCACCTGATGGGCATGCGGGAAAAACTCACGATAAACAACCGCTGTTTTTTGATCAAGATCCATTATTTTTTTTGTTAATTGATGAGATACTATCCCATTCATCACCAGAACCAGAACCAGCCAGAAGCCAGCCAGTGCCGCAGCTGCATAATACCAGCGGCGATTAATTTCCTTGCGGGTATTATGTCGCATCTCTCCCTGGCACAGATTCATGAATCGGGCGTTTAACAAACGACGGGCGACCCAATCATCATAAGCTCCCTCCACCCGTGCCATGGACTCAGCGGTCAGACCGCTGGACGAAAGAATGGACGACATCGCTGGCGAACTGTCACCAAACAGCAACACCGGTGAGTCATTCGACCTGTCAGCCAGATAAATAGCAGCAGGCTCAGCATCCAGAGCCCCTTTAAATGAGGGGTCATTGACCAGCAAACTCGTTTCACTGACACAAACTTCCCCGTCCCGCAATGCAAACCAGTCCAGGGTAATCTCTTCAAAATCAATGAACAATGCATCCAGACGACTGATTAAATCCTGAAGAAACAATTTGTCGATCACGGTGACGAGGTATTTTCCTTGTTGGTAATGCGCCTTGTCAAACGCCACATGCACTGAGGATACTTGCTGGGCGATTTGCTCTTCCAGCGCATAAGGAATGGCTGCGCGGGCTTTTTGATCATTCAGCCAGGGCAGCTCGACCTGATACAAACTGCAATACCCTGCGGGTAACACAACGATGGTACGGGCATTGTCCTGCATCGCCCTGAACGCTTCAATCGTCCGCCGCTCCAGAGGCGCATCAATTGTTCCATGCTCATCTATACGCAGACTCAGGCAGGATTCATCTGTAAAATGTTGCGCAAATAAAAAACAAGTCGCCATTCAGATGTCCTTTATCACGTTATGAGAACGCTACGCATGTGCATGACCGGCATTTTTTTCAAACGCCCACTGGCTACCCAGCTGTTGCGACAGCAAATAAACCACCAGTGCATACTGGGGACTGCTGTTGTAACGGGTAATCACATAAAAATTAGGCCAGGCTACCCAGTATTCCGGGCCTTGCTCTGTCGTCAACTCAATCACACCAGCACGGCCAGGATGGTCAGGCGACAAATTCGACGGACGCACACCGCTGGACATAAGATATCGAATCGAATAATCCGGGAACTTGCTGTTGGTCGCCAAATGGCGGTAGCGTGAACCGCGAATGATAGCAGGCTGTACCACATCTTCATTTTTGACCCAGCCATGCTTGTTGAAATAGTTAGCCACACTGCTGATCACATCACGATCCTCGTTCATCAAGTCAACCTTGTTGCCACCAGCAAAGTTCACTGCATAAAATCGATAGCTGCTGGGCATAAACTGGGGTTTACCCATTGCCCCGGCATATGAGCCCATGTATTTCGTTGCAGGCACACCCTGTTCACGACACAGCAATAAATATTCCTTCAATTCTTTGGTAAAAAACTCCGAACGCTTGGGATAGTCAAAAGCCAGGGTTGTCAACGCGTCCAGTACACGATAATTGCCCTGGTTTTTACCATACAGGGTTTCAACACCAATGATGGCCACAATAATATTGGCAGGCACTCCGAACTGCTTTTCAGCCTGCTCCAGCTCCTTTTGATTAGCCTGCCAGAACATCAACCCGGATTGTACCCGCTGGGTGGTCAGAAACAGCTCTTTATAAACATCCCATGTTTTCTTTTCATAAGGACGCTCCATCGACTCAATGATTTTTGGCTGAAATACGGCTTCAGTCAAAATGGCTGTCAATTGCTTTTTATCAAAATGATGTGTTTGCACCATGTCATTCATGAACACCTGCACATCTTTTCGCTGGACCAGTGCTGCATCAGCATAAGCATGACCGATGTTCAGCAACATCAGCACAGTACAAAAAAAATTAATGGATCGACGCATAACTTGTCCTTGTTGATATAATTGGTTCGATCATCCCTGTATTTTTATTATTTTGCAACGTCATCATTACTTTATAGACGTCCGGATTTAAGTTAAACTACCGCATTTTACACTTGGGCATATCAATTGAGCGACCTGACACACATTCGAAATTTCTCCATTATTGCGCACATTGATCACGGAAAATCAACTCTGGCCGACCGGTTTATTCAGATGTGCGGCGGACTGTCTGACCGGGAAATGGCAGCGCAGGTCCTCGACTCAATGGATATTGAGCGCGAGCGCGGTATTACCATCAAGGCACAAAGTGTGTCACTGAATTACAAGGCACGGGACGGTAAAACCTACCTGCTGAATTTCATTGATACGCCGGGACACGTTGACTTCAGCTATGAAGTATCACGCTCTCTGGCTGCCTGTGAGGGTGCAATCCTCGTGGTTGATGCAGCCCAGGGGGTTGAAGCACAAACCGTTGCGGTTTGTTATACCGCGATCGATCAAGAACTTGAAGTGCTGCCCGTTCTGAACAAAATTGATCTGCCCCAGGCTGAACCTGATCGCGTTATCAGCGAGATTGAAGACATTATTGGCCTTGATGCACATGACGCCATCCATGTCAGCGCCAAAAGCGGTCTGGGTGTTGTGGATGTGCTCGAAGCACTGGTTGCCCGCATCCCTCCGCCGCAAGG
>CAZDYY010000225.1:0-3896 GCA_964509745.1 uncultured Legionella sp.
ATGCTTCTGCACCATACAGACCTCAGGCTGCTTCCATGGGAATGTTGGGCCATGCGCATGGAAGCAGCCTGAGGTCTGTATGGTGCAGAAGCATGTGAATATTGGGGTGCAGCAGCTCGTCTATATGCATGAACAGCTGAGCCTCCAAATGCTGTTTCACCCACAGCCCTGACTTCTGCCGCAGTTTTAACCGGCCCCACCAGAACAACCTGATATCGTCCACGCTTTTCAATAGACACTGGATACTGAAGTTTTCTTTCCAGCTGGCTACGGGCGTTCAGGGCATTGTCCGGCACGCCAAATGTCCCGGTTTGCACGTAATAATCACCATTGTGAGGCGCATTGAAATGAAGGGCTTGATTCTTGCCAACAATAACAATTTTCCCGTTTGAAGCCTGGGAATCAAGCGAAGCAGTTGCTGCCAGCAAAGAAATTGAACAAAGACCAAAACATGAATACATTTTTCGCACGGATAATCTCCCTATATTGAATTGTGCTCGAGTCATGCTATATCAATTTTAGATAGATGTGAATAGCCGGTGAACCGAATTTTTAATAATTATTCGAAACGGTGTATTTGCTCTCGAGGCAATCAGGATAAGTCCGCTGGATCCACATCAATATTCCAGCGCACGCTGTTGCCGATTTTATCCGTAGCCAGCCAGTTGCGCATGTGCGTCAACGATGAATGCAGCTTTTTTCGGGAAGATGATTTCATCAACAGTTGCATGCGATGCAATCCTGCTTTTTTTGCCAGCGGCGCAGGAGCAGGACCCAGCACAGTGATCCCGGCTGGGTCAAGGTAATCTTTGATGGCATGCAGAAAATGCAGTAATTTTGCCTGATTATTACCCTGTACACGCATGACAGCAAGATAATGCCAGGGGGGCATGGCAGCTTGCTGACGCATGGCTAACAGGGATTGTGCGAAGGGATCAAACCCCTTTTGCACCAGTAAATTCAACAAGGGATGTTGTGGCAAATGGGTTTGAATAATCACCTGTCCAGGACACTCTGCGCGACCCGCGCGACCCGCCACCTGGGTTAATAATTGCCCCAGCCGCTCCAGGGCGCGAAAGTCCTGATTATAAAATCCATTGTCCGCATCCAGGACGACAACCAGAGTCAACCGCGGGAAATGATGCCCCTTGGCCAGCATTTGCGTGCCAACTATCAACTGCGCCTCTCCCGAGCCAATACGGGCCAGACGTTCATCCAGTGCATGTTTTCGGGCCACTTCATCACGATCGACCCGTAAAACAATCGTATCGGGAAATTGCTGGCTCAGAAAATCATGCACCCGTTGTGTGCCAACACCGACAGGCAACAGCTCGCGACCATGACAGGACTGGCAATGATGAGGGATGACCTGGGTCAATCCACAATGATGACACATCAGGCGATTGATACCGCGATGCAGGGTTAAATGACTGTCACACGCACGACAATCAGCCATCCAGCCACATTGATGGCACAACAAAACCGGTGAGAATCCGCGCCGGTTGATAAACACCAGCACCTGGTTATTCTGTTGCAGGTGTTCATTGATGATTGCCAGTGTCGAACTGGCCAGACCATGCTGTAACACCTGATTGCGAATATCGAGTATTTGATAGTGTAGCGGCGTTTTGCTCAGGGCTTTTTGCCCCAGCGTCAACAAGGTGTATTTTTTTAATGTGCAATTATGCAAACTTTCAAGACTGGGCGTTGCTGAACCAAGAACAATGGGAATACTGGCTGCCTGTGCACGCATCAATGCGGTATCACGAGCGGAATAGCGCACCCCGTCCATCTGTTTTAATGAGGCATCATGTTCTTCATCAATAACAATCAGGCCCAGTGCGGGCATGGGCGTAAAAATCGCTGAACGCGTACCAATCACCAGTTTGACTTCATCATCATGAGCCAGCTGCCAGGCTTGCTGGCGTTCAGTGTCATTCAAATGCGAGTGAATGACCACCATAGGCTCTCTGAAACGTGCGGTAAAGCGCGTCAATAATTGCGGTGTCAAACCTATTTCAGGCACCAGAACCAGCACTTGTCGATTTGCTGCCAAAACCTGTGCAATGACTTGCAAATACACTTCGGTTTTACCACTGCCTGTCACGCCGTGTAACATAAAACACCGGTATTTTTCCAGGCTGGCGGATATTGCATCCAGAGCAGCAGCCTGTTCCTCATTCAACAGCAGCGGACTATCCAGTTGCCTGACTGGCAGCACAGGTTTATCAATTTGCGAGTAGACACGGATGATATTGCATGCCAGCAGCGCCTTCAGCTGTACTGAAGTAAATCCGGCCTTGACTGCCATTTTCCGTGAAACCGTGCCGGATTGTGAGGCAATAAAATCAATCAGTGCATGCTGCCTTGGGGCCTTGTTGCCCAGTTGCAGATGCGCCTGCTCCGGAGCAATCAACAGTTCAAAATAATCACTGACAGGTAATTGACAGCGCTCACCATGACGGTATTTTTTTGGCAATGCCAGAGGGATCACTTCTGACAGGGGAGACTGGTAATAACTGGCTACCCACTGGCAAAGCGCAATCAAATCAGGAGGTAACAACGGTTGTTCATCAATCACACCGATAATTGATTTAAGCTGGATGGACGGATTTTCCGGTTCACCCTGGCTAATGACAACGCCAAGCCGGGTTTTATTGCGAAATGGCACCCAAACCCGTGCACCCGGTTTGGGTTCATCATCTCCTGCCAGATAATCATAGACATCACGGTTGGTGTGAGGAATGCAAATTTTATACACAGGCTTCATTCAGGACCGTTGCCATGAGTGACTGGCTGACTGGCCTGGTGCTGAAAAAACTTTCACTACAATACTCTCAATCCGGTGCCGGTCCAGTTCATCGGTGTCTTTAATCAGTTCATGTACAAACCAGCGGGATAATTCCTCAACCGTAATATTGGTCAGAGGCATCAGGGTCACGTCCTCTTTCAAAAACGGAATTTTTTTGTGATTGAAGGTAAAATAATAATAGTCATCGTCTTCTGCATACTCGAGAAATGGCGAGAACTGTGGCATTAAAAAAGTTTGATTCAAGTGTTTGCACAAGATGTGAATGCGCTCCTTGTAATAACGATAATCAAACGTCATGCCATTGTCCTCAATCCAGGTGCTTAATGCCAGGTACACGCTGTACATATGACCATGCAAAGGCTCGCGGTCGGTAGCAGAAAAAATCGTTGTGTGACCGGCAGAAAACTTCATGGATTCTTTTTGTAATTCTACTGTCGTTTTATATCGGGTCATGGTTATAGACTCACTCGTTTGTCATGCAATTGAAAACCGGTCAAATCCAGATCCAGCGCCTTTGTTAACGCAATCACTTTAAACAGCTCGCCCATTTCATCTGGCTGAATGAGTTGTTTCACAGCCTGCTGGCTTTTAATGCGTACAGGCTCATCCATTATCTCTGATAACAAGCTTAACAAACCATTCGCCAGCAAAAAAGAGGCTTGATTAGTATAGCCTGCAATATGAAATCCTGCCGAAAAAGCAGCTTCCGCCACATGAGTAAAATCCACGTGCGCGGTGATGTCCTGTTCACCCGGGTGAATCAGCGGGTTGGTGTGTGCATGATGGCGATAATGACACATCAGCGTCCCCTGGTGACGATCAGGATGATAATACTCATGCCGGGGAAAACCATAGTCCAGGATAAATATCGCACCCTTGTCCAGCATGGCATGACATTGCTGTATCCAGTCATCAATGAATAAGTTGACCTCGGATTGATAGGAAATCAAATCCGGTGGCAGCACCGTTTCAACGTGCGCCAGGAGACGGGGATCACTGGCGGGTTTAAATACTTCCTGCAAACTGCCCTGGTCATTTAGTGTGACATAACTTTCCTGTACTCCCTCCGCTGTTTGCATAAAGC
>CAZDYY010000226.1:0-3890 GCA_964509745.1 uncultured Legionella sp.
AGTATCGCGATCAGCCAGAGAGTTAGGGAAAACAATCATCGTGGCCAAATTATCCAGCACCACGTGTTGAATGGCTGAGGTTGTAACGGTTTTGGGTGATTGGGTCATGAAAATAAAATGACCGTTCTTTTTGCGAATCGTGGGCAGCCATTCTTTGAGGCACTTTTCCCAGAAAGGGGATGCAAACAATTGCCAGGCTTCATCAATGACAAATGAGGTTAACCGACCATCCAGACATTGACGCATGCGGTGTACCAGATATAAATACACAGGCGTTGCAATGATGGGCGTTGTGCTATCCATCAAATACGTTACATCAAACCCGACCTTATCAAAGGCAAAATCCAACGCGTCGTTTTCATTATCAAATAGCCAATGAAACTCACCATTGATTCGGTCGTTGTTGCCTTTTAACCATTGTCTTAACTGCGGCCAGCGAGGAAAGTTCATCGGTAAAAATTGACTGATGTGGCTTAAGGTTCGGAATTCAGGCGCGAGCTGCTCAAATGCATAATCGATGCAATCGTTAATGATTTCGGCAATATCGCTTGGGATGCTTGTCTCATGTTCTTCCTGAATCAGGGTGCCAAACCAACTTTTTAGAAATGCGCGGTTATCCGGGGTGTCAGGTAGTTTTAACGGGTTCATGGCCACCGGATTGGTCGGTGCTATTTTGGTATAACTACTATTGCCGCACGCTAAAATATAAATTTTGGATGATTCATCCCGATCGATAAAAAAGCTTCTTCCACCGAAACGCCCCATTTGAGCATCCAGAAAATTTACCAGTGTGGTTTTACCGGCGTTATTTCCACCAAACACAGCGGCATGACCTTTGGATGGATTGGTTTTGGAACCCTTGCTGTGGTAATTAAAAAACACCGGTGTTTTGGACGGCGTTTCCAGAAGCGTTACCGCACTACCTAAAAAGTTCTGATTTACGAAGCCTGATTGCGTGTTATGCAGTGGGCAAAAATCCACGAAGTTTTGTGATGTAATAAGCGAGGCGCGAGCTATCAAATGTTGATTGCATGGTATTTGACTCCAGAAAGCAGGCTCAATTCCGAGTGATTCCTTAATCACAACCACAGCACTGCTTGCATACCGTTTGGTGGCTTCCAGAATGGCTGATTCCAGTGTCGATTTTGAGGGAGCCAATAGCATCAACGTGTGATGATGTGCGCCCAATAGTAGGGATTCACTGGCTACACCATCCTCCAAATCACTTAACGAATCAATTTGGCTCAGTGCTTTGTCTTCACTGCTGACTAGTTTTGAGCGTTTGTTCATGACTGTTTTCAGGCCTGCTTCACGAGCAATTGGTGCAAAGGTATGTGTCGATATGAATTCACAATCGAGTGATAAAAGTGTGTCGAGTAAAATACTGGCAGTCCCCGTTGGGTATTTTTTTAATGACAACATCGCACCAAATCGCACATCATCCCGTGTGCTGCCTTGAAACTGTATGTATTCACCGAATAACAACTGGTAACGGCTGACGTATTGACCCAGATGTCCTTCGGGGTACATGCGTTCGGCTTTGAATGTATGGGGAATATCAATAGCAACGGGAGGGCTATATGCAGGTGCTTGATAAGGCAGGGATTGTCCTGCATTTACGACAAGGCTTAAAAACTGCATTAACTCGCTATAGCCCAATGCTTCATCTTGTTCCCCTAATAGTGCAGCACCAAAGGGAATTAAATTGGCGCATAATTGATTGACCGCTCGGGTTAAGATGGCAATTTGTGCTTCACGGTGGTGCGTGGCGATTTCGGACGTTTTTTTGTCTATTATTTTCTGAGCCCAATTAAGCCACGAAGCAGTTTTGGTTGAGGTGTCACCCTTGAGTACCACGGTGATATACAGTTCATTGGTATATAAGTTTTGATGTTTAAATCGGGCGTGATAACGATTATTCAGCGTTTCACCAAATTTACCGTTAAATTGTCCGTTCAAGGTGCAGCTGGCTTTTTTCCGATGCGTGGTCACATACACGATAAATCGTTCATCAAGGCCTAATAACGCCTGATGCAATAAAAATCCCTGATGATTCAGGTTTTCAGGTTCTTCGATATCAAAGGCAATGCCTTGCACATGAATCACCGAGCCCAGCAGGCCAGATTGAGATTCAAAAATGGTTGGCGAATTCAAATGTGTTATTGGAAATACATCCGACACTTTCGCTTCCTGCCTTACCGTTTTATGCGATTTAGAAAGGTTCATATGCGCGAACCCTCCAAATAGACATGTTGCGCATCGGCGGTAATTTTGAAAATCGCTTGGCGCATAGAGTGAAAAAATGAATGTCATACCGGCAAACCACCCAGCCAAACACATGCAGTGGAATAAAAAACAAACCATACAAGGGTGATAACCCAATGAACGCACACATCGAGGCCATCAAATTCAACATGTGATATTCAAACGTCACACCGCCCACCATGGCAGGCCGGGTTAAAGCGTTAAACAGAGGGTTTATTGTGATATCCATATTCATCAGCCAATCAGGGTTGAATAAAGTGAAGACCCGCCAAAAATGATTCCCATGCCAACCAGGATCATGACGAAATACTCTTTGGGGAATTGCTGTTTTGCCAGACACAAATATCCTGCAATGATGATGCAAAGGATGCCTACGGTTCTGGCCAGCCCGCCTTGCAGGTAAGTGATGGTGCGATTGATGATGCTTTCAATGCTTTGGGCATGTGAAAGCGATGGTGCCAAGCACATCACCAGTAATAATTGAGATCTGGTCGTATTCGCGCTTTTTATTAAACGATTCATCATTGACTTGGTATTCATAGTTTTGCTCCTTCTGCTACTGGTCGTTGTAGCCGTTTTTTATAAAAGATCTCTCCTCGGTCAATATCCACATGCTCCGGTGCATTAAAACCAATGGTGATCATTCCATCATCTAAATTCACATGAAGTACCTTGAGCCGTATTGATCCTTGATTAATCATCACTTGTTCGCCTGCTTTTCTGGTTAATATCAACATGGTGCTCTCCTGTGTTATTTGGCTAAAAGTTCCTTGCATCGCTGCAAACAGGAGCTAACAACGGCCTTGCTTGCTGGCACATGCGTCTTTACAACATAAAACGACGTTTGTTTTCTAATCTGCCTGCAACACTGAATCATCTGGGGCAGTGTTGGTGGGAATTCGTAAAACTCCCGGCAATTCAATATCGCTTTCGTTAGTACCGTATCTGTAAATTCACTTAATCCTTCCTGCCATTCACTTTTGGCAAACTTCAAAAACTTCTCGTCTTTAAGCTGGCTACGCCAGATATGCCCATAAAAAGCTGCAAACTTCGAAAACAACAGATCAATCCGCTTCTCAGCCTTACTGGAATCTCTGGAACTGGATGACATTGTTTCCTGCTGGTTCATCGTCGCCTTCTGGAGGGCAGAACATGTCGGGTGCAGCTCCACGGCTTCGAATGTTTTTTGCATGCTCTGCATGGGGTCTCTCCTGTAATACGTCCATTGATAATTCATCCTCCCAGCAACGCTGAGCCAACCAGTTCGCCGGGTATTTCCATGGCGGCATCCATTTGCCTTGTAGCGCCGTGGTTTCACGGTGGTTAATTTGTGTGGTTAATGCGTGCATCATCCGGTTAAACAGTTCGGCATCAGGATGGAGTTGCTCGAATACAGCAAGGGCTGCGTTCCTGGATTTCTTCTCGGGGTAAAGCGACCAAAATTTTTCGAATTGTGATAATAAAAATATATATAAATTATCTTTATAAAGAGGTGTGGCGGCTTTTGATGATTTCGCTATGGCGGGTTTCACGGTTTCATCTTCTAAAACCTGCGTGGTTACAAGGTTTTCGCCGTGTGGGTTTGTGGCGGCTTTCTGTGGCGGGTTTATGGCGGCTTTATTTTG
>CAZDYY010000227.1:0-3885 GCA_964509745.1 uncultured Legionella sp.
GACAGATTACCGCTCATCTATATTGATGATGAACTGGTTGCAGTGGCAGGTTATTCCGTTAGTGATCATTTTTTTGGAATGAATCGGGATCATACATATATCATCAAGGCAGGAGACCCGTCTCCTGGCCTTTAACCAGGAACGATCATGCCCAAGCCATTAATCAACATTACCAGCAAACAGGCATACCAGTTCGCTGCCTTTCTGGTGTTGTATGAGTTTCTGACCTATATTGCCAACGATATGATTATGCCCGGAATGATCAAGGTCGTTGCATCATTTCATGGGCCAGAGTCCGCCATTGCCAGTTCATTAACGGCATATGTTCTGGGCGGTGCCAGTTTGCAGATTATGCTTGGACCCTTGTCTGATCGGTATGGACGCAGACCCCTGATGATATTCGGGGCGATTTTCTTTTTTTTATGTACAGTCTTGATAGCCTGCTCAAACTCGATCGATCAGTTTTTAATTGCGCGCTTTTTCCAGGGCATGGGCCTGTGTTTTATCTGCGTCATTGGTTATGCAACGTTGCAGGAAATTTTTGCTGAAATGGATGCAATACGCCTGATTGCCATTATGGCGAATGTATCAGTGATAGCCCCATTGCTGGGTCCATTAATGGGGGCTGTATTTATCAAGTATTTCAGCTGGCGGATGATTTTTGTCATTATCGCGTTTCCTGCACTGGTTGTTGTCTGGGGATTGTGGCGATTTATGCCGGAATCGGTGGGACAAACCAGGCATGATGGTGAGCAGATCAAGGTGGTGCCAATGTCATTGCGTGCCATTGTCGGGAACTATAAAGCCCTGTTTCTGAATCGTTCCTTTTTTTTCGGTACCTTTGCTCTTGGAATGTTGTATTTGCCTTGCGTTGCCTGGATAGCGCTGTCGCCGGTGATCCTGGTTGTGGATGCAAAACTGACCATTATTCAATATGGCTTGTGGCAATTGCCAGTGTTTGGCGCATATATTTTCGGGAATATCATTTTGCAATATATGACCCGTCAAAGCAGCATTAAAAAGCTGATTTGGACGGGGGCCGTGATCACCAGTACCGGTTTAATCAGCATGATCATTTTACCCTTGATCATGGGAAATCATTTCGTCTGGTTAATGCCTGGGCTGCTGGTTTACTTCTGGGGAGCCGGTATCGTTGCTGCACCATTGAACCGGTTTATTTTATTTTCGACCCCCGTGAGCAAAGGTACCACATCGGCGCTAATCAGCCTGATTACCATGGTGATTCAGGGGGTGGGCATAGAAGTGGTTAACGTTTTGTATTTGTCGCACAACAATCGTTTGTTCGGGATTGTTTGTGCGTTGACAGGTTTGATTTTCATTCTCTCATTAAGTGGCACGACAAAAACCACACTATCGCAGCCATAAGGCAGCGATCGTTTCACTCGAATTTATGAAAAATTTCATAAAGTCGAGTTTCAGACAGACAATGACAGTGAGTTACTTGTCATTGTCACAGCATCCGGAAAACCAGTGGTAAAGCCAGGCAATGATGACACCGGTAATGAATGCATCAACAAATCCCCAGACACCACCAATAATTACCCCTGCAAGTGTTGCTTTATAACCGATATAGAGTGTTCCCAGGGCTGCTACGAACAAGGTTCCATACATAAAGAAATGTGCGAATAAACCCATGAGAAATACAGCCATACCCCATACAACACCAAGGGACAGTCCGAAAGCCATTGGACTTAACTTGTGCTTTGACATCATGATCTCCTTATAACAGCTTCCTGTTATAAGTATAGATCAAATTTGATTAATAATTGACCAAAGTGTTTATTCTTGTCTGTATCTTGCGCCACGACCTGCAAACAGGTTATACAACCAGCCAATCAGGCCGCCAATGATGAATGCATCCACAAATCCTATCGCGCCGGCATTGATACAGCTTACGACCGAGGTGCCGTATCCGACGTAAATCAAACCCATTGATGATACAAATCCTGTGCCAATCATAAAATAGAATGCGACCAGTCCCATGAGGAATATGGAAACTCCCCAGACAATGCCCAGTGAAACGCCAAAGGCTAATGGATTAAGTCTCTGTGTTGCCACGCAAATCTCCCTGTAATCATACTTTACCAAGAGTATATACCCAATCATGAAAAAACGGTATCCTTGCCGGTTTAATCCCCCACCTATCTTTACAAGGCAGTTTAAATGCAACTTTATATAGCAGGCGTAGATGAGGCTGGCCGGGGTCCGCTGGCCGGTCCTGTGGTGACGGCGGCAGTGATATTGCAAGCGCCGATAGACGGGGTAACGGATTCGAAAAAGCTCAGTCCGGCAAAACGCAGGCAACTGGTCAGGGTCATTCGTGAGCAGGCGCTTTGTTATGCGTATGGTCGTGCGGAGGTTGAAGAAATTGATCGGCTGAATATTCATCACGCCACCTTGCTGGCCATGAAACGCGCCATTGAAGGATTGTCGATTTGTCCGGACAAGGTGCTGGTTGATGGCTTGCATGTCCCCAGCGTTTCAATGCCGGCCGAGGCTATTGTCAGGGGTGATAGTCTGATTGCAGGGATAGGGGCTGCATCCATTCTGGCAAAAGTTTTGCGTGATGAGGAAATGATTGATATGGATGCGTTATATCCCGGCTATGGTTTTGCTGTGCACAAAGGCTATCCTACAGCCCTGCACCGAGAGGCTTTGCAAAGACTGGAGCCATGCGATATTCACCGGCGCAGCTATGCACCTGTAGCTGCATTGATTTGAAGATTCAGGTAAATTGATGAATAATCACCATTAATCATTGACAACCACAAGATGCCAATATGAAAAAAACACCGCAGGGAGAATTAACCATTCAAACGCTGGCCATGCCGGGAGATACCAATCCCAACGGCGATATTTTTGGCGGGTGGATCGTTTCGCAGATGGACCTTGCTGCAGGCATTCTGGCGAAACGGCTGTCTCACGGACGTGTGGCTACCGTTGCCATTCACTCCATGACGTTTCTAAAGCCGGTTCATGTCGGGGATATTATCAGTTGTCATGTGCAGCTGATTAAAAAAGGCACAACATCTCTAACGACCAATGTTGAAGTATGGGCTGTTCCTGCTGCTGAACAGGAGGCTTATCTGGTGACCGAAGGGGTATTTGTATTTGTTGCCATCGATCAACACGGGAAACCAAGACCATTGCCTAATTGATCTTGTTAAACAATATCCGGTGTGAACCAATCGACATTAAAATGCCGAAACTGGCCAGGAACGTCACCATGGCTGAACCACCATAACTGACCAGTGGCAGGGGGATTCCTACGACAGGCAGGATACCCATGACCATACCCATGTTCACAAATGCAGAAAGAAAGAATGTCATCGCAAGGCTTGCCGCAAGCAGGCGGGTGAAGCAAGTCTGCGCATTCCTTGCAATGCTCAGACTGCGCAGGGAAATCAGTACCACGAGGATAATCAGGATCACACTGCCTACAAAACCGAATTCTTCACCGCTGACTGCAAAAATAAAATCTGTGGCATGTTCAGGTAAAAAATTAAGATGGGACTGACTGCCGGTCAACCATCCCTTGCCGAAAGCGCCGCCTGATCCAATGGCAATTTTCGACTGGATGATGTGATAGCCTGTACCCAGTGGGTCATGTTCAGGATTGAGCAGGGTAATGATGCGCTGCTTCTGGTAGTCATGCATTACATGCCAGAGCAAGGGTGCTGCCATACCCATGGCAATTGCAATAAACAGTATGATGCGCATGCGGATTCCAGCCAGAAATACAACACACAGTCCTGCGGCCAGCACCATGATTGCAGTACCCAGATCGGGTTGTTTGGCAATCAATACGGCAGGTAAAAAAATTAACAGGACGGTGATCAAGAGTGTTTTCATATCAATCGGTAG
>CAZDYY010000228.1:0-1745 GCA_964509745.1 uncultured Legionella sp.
CCGATCATATGCAATGTTGTTATTGCGATGCACGTTAAATATTTTTTGACCGGATGCATGACCAAAGTCCGCAACAATCGTCCCCTGCATCAATGCCGACTCCAGATCATCCCGGCTGGCATAAGCCAGCACAGGCACGTCCTTGCCTTTGAGGGCGCCAGCCAGAATCGCCTGCTTGCCATATTGCCAGCGAGTCAGGTGGGGTAGTTTATTTGCCTGCTCAAGGGTCAAACCCTGTTCATCGCGTGGTAATGCATAAATGGCGGCCGGTGTCGTGGCTCCCGGGCGGTTGGAAACGCGAGCCAGATGTACATAATATTTAGTCATCAAAATTTGATCGTTCGGCAAATTTTTTAGCAAAGGTTTGTTGCCTGCAAATTGTCTGGCCTGTTCTGTGTCCGGCATCCAGCGAATAAAATCAAAATGTGCCATGACAAAACGGGGATCATCAAGCTGTGACTGATGCTCACAAATAAACCTTAACGTGGCTTTGATTCGTTCAAGACTGACAGGCAACACGTTGCCCGCATGGATAACCTGCGCATCATAACCAGGACCCTGATTTAAATATGCGAGGGTTGATTTTGCTGTTGAACACAAGGCCTGACCATCAATTTCATAATGGTCATCAACCCCTGGTGTAGCTGCGACGAACCGGGGCGCAGCCAGGACCTGGAGAGACAATACCAGTCCTGCTGCGGTCATTAAATATTTATTCAGCACATCTATCCCTGTAAAAACCTACCCCCAGGTCACCGTTCGAGCGCCCTGTCCCAGCTGTTCATTAATCCGCCTTGCCGGTGAATAGTCAGGGTATTGTGTTAATATTCGATCCAGAATTTTGCGGGAAGAGGCTTCATCTCCACGATTCCATGTATTTAATGCATCAAGGTACATTAAATCAGCGGATTTTCCGTTACTTGCCGGCATCTGATTAATGGACACCGGTTCAATGAAGCTTGGTTTGCCATCACTTTGCGTGGCCAGCCACTGCAATGCCTTGTTTGCCTGCTGGCTACCGTTTTCCTTTGCCAGTTCCAGCATATGAATCCCTTTTTCAATCTCTCGCGCACCCATCGTGCCATCATAGTAAAACGTGGCCAGCTGGTACTGGGCATAGGCATTATCCAGTGCTGCCAGCTCCTGGTATATCTTGACGGCCTGACGAAAATCCCGGGGTAAACCGAGTCCATATTGATACATTCTGGCCAAAGCCAGTTTCGCATTGGCGTTACCCTTGTTTGCAGCCTGCTGGTAATACTTCACCGCATCAGGATAGTCCAGCCGGGTCCCCACGCCGGTTTCAGAGAGCAAACCCAGTTGATACAAAGCATTACGATTACCCAAATCAGCGGCCTTTTTGTACCATGTCAAGGCTTTTTCGGGATCATACAAGCCATTCAGATAGACATCTGCCAGCTGCACCATCGCCTGGACGTGTCCCTGCTCCGCAGCCTTAAGGTATAAATCAGCCGCTTTTTTATAATCAACCGGTCGACCCTTGCCATTTTCATACATCAACCCGGCATCAAACTGGCCCACCGGATCGCCTGCCGTTGCTGCCTTTTCATAACCTTGCAATGCATGCTGGTAATCATCATCCACCGTGTCATACATAAAGCCGAGTGCAACTGCAGCTGGTGGATAACTGGCCTGTGCAGCACTGTACCATTTCCTGGCTTGCTCATAATCGGGTTGTTTATCCAGCAAGCCCATCTGGTAAAGATGACCGAGCAAATACTGGG
>CAZDYY010000228.1:1755-3881 GCA_964509745.1 uncultured Legionella sp.
CAACAGGCTGTCCTTGTTCTGCAGCCTGGCTATACCATTTTTGGGCAATGGTAACATCAACCGCGCCACCCATACCCTTTTCAAGCATATAAGCCAGTTTTAACTGTGCATCCCTGTCACCTGCTTCAGCAAGCTGCTGATAAATATCACGGGCCTGTTTCATTTGCTGATCGTTATTGGCAAGAGACAGGAAATAATCAGCCAGCAACAAACCTGCCGTACTGTTACCCAAAGCATGGGCCTTGGTCAGCTCATCAAGAAAGGGTTTGCCAGCCTGGTGCTGAAGCATGGCCAGATTCAAATTGGCATAGGCAAAACCTGCGTTGGCTGCCTGTTGCAACAACGCTTCACCTCTGACAATATCTTTTACTGCACCATTTCCCTGACTCAGGTGTGTTCCCAAAGCAAACGCACCGACAGGATTTGATGCTGCACGCTGGTACCAATACACCGCATCACTCGGGCTGGCTGGCACACCAACACCACAGTCATACATCAGCCCCAGCAACAATGCTGCCTCGACATTACCAATATTTGCAGCTTTTTTCGCCACATCAAACGCCTGTTCCTGTTTCTTTTTATCCGGATCCATTGCATTAAAAAACGCCAGCGGCAACGCGGCCTGTTCAACACCATCGGCAACAGCGCCCTGATAAAGTTCTTTAATGACCTTGTTACGATGCTTCTTTTCGGCAAGTGTCATGCTTGCAGGGTGTTCATGCATCATGATCTCGGCCAAACGGTATTGTGCGTGACCATAATTATTTACCGCTGCCAGGGAATACATGGATATCGCCTGTTCAGGTGAAGCCTTGACCAGCTCATTACCCGCCTTGTCAGAAAGCCCTTGCTCATAAATTCTTGCCAGAACATATTGTGCACAAGGGTTACCCTTGAACGCAGCATCCTGCAACAGCTCCATGCCTTTCGCATAATCAGCCTCAATATCAGGCCCTTCCAGATATAAAATTCCCAGCATATATTCGGCACGCAAATCCTGCTGCGCTGCGGCCAGTTGATAATACTTAATCGCTTCCTGAATATTCTTTTTGACACCCACACCATGTTCAACCAACTGGGCGAGATCAAACTGCGCATCAGAATCACCCAGCACAGCTTTTTCCTCAAGCTGCTTTGCCAGATCAGCTTTATTTGCAACAGCTCCGGTGTTCATTGAATATCGTGGATATATAATCGGATCTTTTCGCAACTGACCCAGCGAGGCAACCAGCGCATCATAATACTCATTGAAGGCAATTTTATCCGGCTGAATCATCTCAAACCGCGGTTGATAAAGCTTGTCGCGTGACAACTGCTCCATTTGTGGCGCCTGATTATAATCATTCTCTTCAAGTGCTGAGTTATTTGTCCATGCACTGAAAATACCGCGTTGTCGATAATCTGTTTCCGTAAAAAAGGATGATTTATTATTACTCAACCACCGGGCGGCCTTCATTCTGGCTATGGCGGGCGTCCCCCGGGCTGTCTTGTCAGCCCGTTGCTGCCATTCTTTTGCCAGCTGTTCATCTGCTTCAACGCCAATGCCTTTTTTATACATTAATGACAAAGCACGCTGGGAATCAGCAGAACCGTTTTGTGCCGCTTTCAACATCCACAGAAAACCGGCATGGGGATCATACAACGGCGTTTTCTCTTGAAGATAAAGATTGGACAAGGCTATTTCAGCCTGAACATAATGCTGATCTGCCGCTTTTGTATACCAGTCTTTTGCCTGGGAAAGATCCCCTTCAAACCGGGCAATTTCCCCCAGCTGGTAATATCCGGCTACATATCCCTGCGCAACAGCGAGATTCGCCAGCTCCCGTGCTTTTTTCAGATCCTTGTCGACCAGTATGCCTTGAGCATACAGTTCACTCATCATGACCTGAGCCTCAGGGTTGTTTTGTTCCAGTGACTTGTTCAGCCAAATCAGGCCCAGCTTTTTGTTGGCGGAGTTATGGGAATCAAGAAAGCTTTGTGCGACGGTGTACTGGGCAATGCTGTTACCATTTTTGGCAGCTGCAATGTAATACCGTCTGGCCACATCGGAATTGGGCTTTGTACCCACACCAAACATATACGCTGCTGCACAATACATTTGTGCAGGAAGATCGTTTGCATCGGCC
>CAZDYY010000229.1:0-3856 GCA_964509745.1 uncultured Legionella sp.
ATCATCAGCTGCCTGATTCAGGGCGGTATCTTTATTTTTACCAATATTAATTCCCAAAATCCCCTGATATCGGGATTTTTCTACATTCGCCACCAGCGCATCAACCCCATGATTGTTAAATCCCATTCGATTTATAATCGCCTGCGCTGCTGGCAATCGAAACAAGCGTGGTTTGGGATTTCCCGCTTGAGGTCGCGGTGTCACCGTGCCGACTTCAATAAATGCAAAGCCAAACTTCGCCAGTGCATCGAGATGCTCCCCGTTTTTATCCAGCCCTGCTGCCAGTCCCAGCTGATGGGGAAAATCAAGACCCATGGCCTGTATCACTCGCCCCGCAGGTTTTCCAAACAGGCAGGATGGAAGGTAATGCAACGCAGCAAGAGATAATTGATGGGCTGTTTCAGGCTCAAGGGAAAATAAAAACGGGCGAATAAGTGAATACATGGATGGCTAGCTCCTTTTTAAGGGATAGATTACCACACCAGACTGGTGTGAAGAAAAAATTTGACATCCCGTCCTCACCTACTAAAATATAATCATAGATGGTACGTCTTGCTCGGGTAACGCGATCTGACAGGAGGCCTGATTCTGGATATGGTGAGCATGCTTGATTCATTCAAGAAGCCTGAAGTATCCGATGTGGCTCCCACCTGGTAACCCAGTCCGCAGCAAGACTACCATCCTCCTCTTTCAAAATCCCCCGGTAAAATTGAACTCTCTTAATAAAAAATGCTACACTTCGCGCATCATAATTTTCAGCGAGGATCCCATGCATAAACTACTTCACTTCATCCTTGCCACAACCCTTGTTTTTTCTATAAATCAATTGCATGCATCTGGTGTGAAAAACAGCCGGTATGTCTTGAGTGACAAGGCTATTTCCTCAAGCATCACGGCCAGATTTGCAGGTAAACAAGATTTCACCCACTCAAAAATCGACATATCCACTCAAAGAGGCGTGGTTACTCTAACCGGTACGGTCAGGGATAAACAGGCATTTGCCGAAGCGTACTGGCTCGCAAGAACCGCTCGTGGCGTCAAGGCAGTTGATATCGATGATTTGGAAATCAAACGCACCAACTCAACCCTGAGCGATGCCTACATTACCGCAAAAGTTGAAACCGCGGTCCTGAAAGCCAAGGTACTGGATGATGAGTCCATCCCTCTGGTAGGCATCAATGCCACGACTGTCAATGGCATTGTCACACTGACGGGTGAGGTTAAACAAAGCAAATCGATTGGTGCCATATTAAAGCGCGCCAATGAAGTAAAAGGTGTTAAAAAAATCATTTCAACCCTGCATGTAAAAGGCGAGAGCGACAAGGATAAATCATGACCCTCATGACGCGCTTTAAATGCTTCCTGTGGTATTTTGGTTGCATTAAAGTTCCCATGATTGGTTATTTGAATCCACGCCTGATTACCCTGAATGATGAAACAATTGTCATCAAACTGCGCTTGACAAGGCGCAGTAAAAACCACCTGAATTCCATGTATTTTGGTGCACTGGCTGTCGGTGCTGATCTTGCAGGCGGAATACACGGCTATTATCATGCAAGGCAAGCCGGAGTCACGCTGTCCCTTGCCTTCAAATCCTTCCATGCACAATTTTTAAAACGTCCGGAAGCGGATGTTTATTTTGTCTGTACCATGGGAGAAACCGTCAAAAACATGATTGCCGAATCCCGGGACACCAGACAACGCATCAACAAACCCCTCCAGATCATTGCTTACACCCATTATCCGCAACAACCGGAAGAAGTTGCGAAGTTTGAACTTGAATTATCATTAAAAGTCATTTGACAAACACCCAATTGCATTCTAACGTGAAAGATATGCTTTACTGATCGCCCCCCTTCACGGCAACTGATAATGATTGATATCAAGATCCATTCACAACCCAACGACGAAACCTGCGGGGCAACCTGCCTTCAATCCATTTATCATTATTATGGTCTGAATATCAGCATTGCTGAAATCATCAGCGAATTGCAACTCTCGCTCTCAGGCGGGACACTGGCACCCTATCTGGGCCAGCATGCACTGCAACGCGGCTTTCGCACCACCATTTATGTAAATAACCTGAATGTTTTCGACCCGACCTGGTTCAAACATGGTGAAGCAGGTTGTGAAACACTGGTCAGCAAACTGGACGCACAAATGAAACACAAACAGGATCCGGGGATTGTGCAGTCCAGCATAGCCTACCAGAACTATGTGCGTTCAGGCGGAGTTGTCCGGTTCAAGACCCTCAGTGTGAAATTAATCCAGACCTATTTTGAAAAGAAAATTCCCGTTTTAACCGGACTGAGTGCAACTTATCTGTATTCCAGCGCACGCGAACGTTTTACACCAGAAGGTGTCTCCATTTATGACGATATCCGCGGCACACCCTGCGGGCATTTTGTCGTGTTATGCGGTTATGATGAAAAGAAAAAACGTGTGGTGGTCGCCGATCCTCATCGTGAAAATCCTTTATCCCATAACAATTATTACACGGTTAGCAGTCATCATTTAATCAACGCCATCATGCTGGGTGTTTTTACCTGGGATGCCAATTTACTGATCATTGAACCTAAAGGAAGCTAGATGCAAACCATCGTCGTCACTGACCATCCACAGGAATGGCAATTTTTAAGTCCTCTGGCATCCATCGTAGAGGCCTCCTTGTATTTGGCAGATGAACAATACTACCAGAACAAATCCATGCGAATTATCAACCTTTGCCAGGCCTATCATTATCAAACGATTGGCTACTATGTCTCACTACTGGCCCAGGCAAGGGATCACAAGGCCATTCCCTCTATTCTTAACATTCAGGATGTATTGAATGCCAGCCTGTCCAGACAAATTTCACATGATATCGATGAAGACCTCCAGCATGCCCTGCATGATATCAAGGGCGATGATTTTGTATTGAGTCTGTATTTTGGGCAAAACATGGCAAAAAAATACAGCAGCCTGGCGAAGAAGCTCCACAGCCTGTTTCCATTGCCCCTGCTACGCTTTACTCTGGAACGAAAAAAACACTGGGCGATCAAAAAACTGGCCGTTTTATCACTCGCTGACGTCCCCCCCAACCACGAAGAATTCATGCGCAAATCAGCAGAAGCCTTTTTATCAAAACAACGTTTTCACCAGTGGCGAAAAAAACAGCGCTTTCATGATCTGGCCATTCTTGTCGACCCGACTGAACCCAATCCCCCTTCTGACAAAAAAGCACTGGATATGTTTGTTCATGCAGGTGAATCCATGGGGCTTAATGTCGATTTTATTGACAAAAATGACAGCAAGGCCATTGCAGAATACGATGCCCTGTTTATCCGGGCAACCACGTCGGTGGATCATTACACATACCGGTTTGCACGTCGTGCAGCGCAAGAAAACATGGTGGTCATGGATGATCCGCAATCCATCGTCAAATGCTCCAACAAGGTTTATCTTGCCGAACTGCTGCGCAGCCATCAGATATTAACACCGGAAACCCTGTTTATCAGCAAATACGATAAAGTATTGCCGGCGATCAATTACCCCTGTGTAATTAAAAAACCCGATGGTGCATTCTCGCAAGGCGTGGTCAAGCTCGATAACGAGGACGACTTGCAAAAATCACTGAAACTGTTTTTCAAAACCTCCGACCTTATCCTGATCCAGCCATTTATTCCTACAGACTATGACTGGCGGATTGGTGTGATAGACCACAAACCCATCTTTGCTTCCCGTTATTTCATGGCCAAGGATCACTGGCAAATCTACAACTGGAATTCAGTTGAGGAAAATGAAGGGGAGTTTGATACCGTCCCGCTCGATCAAGTCCCTCCGGGAGTAATAAAAACAGCATTAAAAGCCACCCGGC
>CAZDYY010000230.1:0-3853 GCA_964509745.1 uncultured Legionella sp.
GTACAGTCCATGGCCATGGTACGGGCAATGCAAGGTTGGTTGCTTTTTGTTCAAATAATGAGCGAATGCCATCCAGAAATGCAGTACCAAATCCAGGGATTACTAATGCCATCATGACTACAGGTAAAAAGCCGGCAACTATTCCTGCAGCCCACAGAATCCCCCCTTTGCACAGTCTGGAGGCTGGTATGACTTTGCCAATGCTGAGCCATAGCATGACGCCAATGCCTCCGGCAAGGCCATACATGCCGTGATTTCTTCCCATGATGGCAACCAGACCGGTGACAAGACCGGTAAAAAAATAGCGTTCCGGGGCCGGGTTCTGGACCAGATATGCCAGAATTCCAATGAGAAAGATTGAGGATACAATATCGAACACCTTGAAATAGATAAACATCCATGTAGCCAGTATGATTGCGCAGGCAGTCAAATAAAGAATCGTATCCAGACCACGTTTTTTTATGGGTTGTGCAATGATCAGCAGCGCAGTGAATAAACCGGCCAACTGAATCACTGCCACGGAAGCGCGCAAGCTGATAATGCCATTGTCACCAAAAAGGTGCATTAATCCTGCGGACCAGTAATATCGGCCAGGGTCATAAGCCATAAAATCCCGGATGGGGACTTCTCCCTGCAAAACTCTTTGTACACCATACCAGAAAAAACCCTCATCCCAGAGATTGAAATCCTTGTTATGCTGCCACCTGAACAATAACAGCATGCTGAAGATTGAAAGCATCAGGATTTTTAATGGAAGATAATGTTTGTTTTGCAGTGTTGGGCGCATACCCAAATCCTTGAAGATGGCACGAAAGCCAGCATGTTACTGCAGAGACGGTCCATGTGTCTATGATGTATATATTGCAATGTGATACACCTGGATTTGCGCAGATGTTCAAATCATTGTATTCTCCTGGCTGGTTTGATTCCTGAATTTTGTGTGTTACACAACTGTGGGCTGAAGAAAATTACAGAAGATATCTCTATGAAAAAAATTGCAATTCTTCAATCCAACTACATTCCATGGAAAGGCTATTTTGATATGATTGCCGCTGTGGATGTGTTTATTTTATATGATGATATGCAATATACGCGGCGTGACTGGCGTAACCGTAACCAGATCAAAACACCGCAAGGTGTTCAGTGGTTAACTATCCCTGTACAAGTAAAGGGAAATTATTATCAAACGATTCGTGAAACGGTGATTGATGGAACTAACTGGGCATCAGTCCATTGGAAAACCTTGACGCAAAATTATCGAAGATCGCCATATTTTCAAGAAATTGCCGCCTGGCTTGAGCCCATGTATCTACAGAATGTTTATTGTCATCTTTCCGAATTAAATCGCCAGTTTATAGAGGCTGTATGCCGATATCTGGACATCAGGACCCGAATTTGCAATTCATGGGATTTTACCTTGATTGAAGGAAAAACCGAGCGGTTGGCTAATTTATGTCTTCAGGCTGGTGGCAATGAATATATTTCAGGTCCTTCTGCCAGAAACTATGTTGATGAACGTGTCTTTAGTGAGTCAGGCATAAAGCTGACTTGGTTTGATTATTCAAATTACCCTGAATATCCACAGCTTTGGGGAGAATTTACCCATGGAGTCAGTATTCTTGATCTATTGTTCAATTGCGGCAAAGATGCACGCAGGTATATGAGGTATCTTCAGGCATGAAACTTTCCATTGTGACAACATTGTATAACTCTGCTGCCTATATCAGCACGTTTTATCAGCGAGTCAGTGCTGTCGCTCGTCAATTAGCAGGCGAGGATTATGAGATTATCATGGTGAATGATGGGTCACCGGATAATAGTGTTGAACTTGCCGTTCAACTGACAGAGACAGACAGCCATGTTGTCGTTATCGATCTTTCGCGTAATTTTGGCCATCATAATGCCATGAGAGCTGGCCTTGAACACTCCTGTGGTGAACAGGTATTTTTAATAGACAGCGATTTGGAGGAAGAACCTGAATGGCTGCTGAGTTTTTCTGATCAAATGGTGGCTGAAAAATGCGATGTGGTTTATGGGGTACAAAAAGAACGGAAAGGCAACTGGTTTGAGCGATAGAGTGGCACAATATATTACATGGTTTTGAATAAGTTATTACAAATCAATCACCCTAAAAATATTACCACGGCGAGATTAATGACCAGACGCTATGTGGATGGACTTTTACGTCATAAAGAGGTAGAGACAGTCATATCTTGTTTATGGGTTATTACTGGTTTCAAGCAATGCCCACAGATTGTGACGAAACATATGACAAGTCGTACAACGTATAGTTTATTTAAAAAACTGGGCCTCATGGTTAATGCCGTTACTTCATTTAGCTCGGTACCTCTAAGGATGATTTTTTTTTGCGGGATTTTTGTTTTTTGTGTCTCCATGATCTATGCATTCCATTTGATTATTAATCGATATGTTATGTCAACACCTGTAGATGGCTGGACGTCCATTATGGTTTCAATATGGGTATTGGGTGGCATGATTATTTCGTTTATTGGCATTATCGGAATTTATTTAACTAAAATCTTTGCAGAAACAAAACAACGACCTTATGTAATTATCAGAGATATATATGGAAAGTCAGAACGATAGTATTGACTTAAGCTTAGTGCGAATATACGGGATAGTTTGTCAAAAGAGGTAAAGAATGAAATGGACCAAGTCTGGTTTGATATTTTGTGCGGATAATCAAAGCGAGTTGATGGTAAAGGGTGGACGCGCTCCTGTTCCTCTTCATCTGGGCGGGAATCACTTTCGAATTTATTTCGCTGCATATGATGCTGCAGGACGTGGTCGTATTTTTTCACTGGAGCTGGATTTGTCCAATCCTGCACAGATTTTGAATTTAACCACAACGCCTGTCGTTGATCTGGGTCAAACAGGATATTTTGATGATAATGGGATTATACCCTCGGATATACGAAAAATAGATGACAAGTTGTATCTGTATACCATTGGGTTTAGCGTAAAAAATCGCATTATATTTGATGCGGCATCTGGTTTGGCAATTTCGCATGATGATGGGATGACATTTGATAAATTTACGGGGCCAGTTCTTGACCGTGGTATAGATGATCCCTGCTTTGCAGCGTCCCCTTCCGTGATGTATGAGAATGGGGCGTGGAGAATGTGGTATGTATCCTGTGATCGCTGGGAAACATTAGATGATGGTTATAAACATTATTACAATATCAAACATCGTACCTCGCAAGATGGCATTTACTGGGATCCCCGCGCGACAGTGTGTATTGATTATGCTAATGAGTACGAATACGCCATTTCCAGGCCCTCAGTAATAAAAGAACCAAATGGGCTGTATCGAATGTGGTATTCATTTCGTGCACAACCAGGTGTTGAAACATATAGAATTGGATATGCAGAATCCAGAGACGGCTTATCGTGGGTTCGCAAGGATGACAAGGCTGGAATTGATGTTTCCAGTCAGGGGTGGGACTCGGAAATGATTTGTTATCCTTATGTGTTTGAACATTGTAATAGAAAATATATGTTATATAACGGAAATAAATACGGTGCGAGCGGGTTTGGTCTGGCAATGCTGGAGGAGTATTGATGAAAAAAGTTATTCTTGCAGGCAATGCCATAACCGCTGACATCCTGAATCATTATCTGGCACAGGATAACAGATACCAGGTGATGGGCTTAACGGTAGACGACGATTTTGTGGTTAAGGGCACCTTGAGGGATTTGGACTGCATTCCGTTAATCAGAGTTCAGAATATTTTTGATCCTGAACAATATCCTATTATTATGGCGATGGGTTATAACGATCTGAATCGTAGTCGAGAGTCCATGTTTCAGCGTCTGAAAGAGGTGGGTT
>CAZDYY010000231.1:0-3853 GCA_964509745.1 uncultured Legionella sp.
CGCGGATCCTCTATTGCAAATTGTCGATTATCCAAATCTTCAAGTGAAATATAAGGTTTCTCAGGAAATAACATTTTTACAAGTGTTGATTTTCCTGTCTGACGCGGACCAGTTATTGCCAGAATGGGATAATGACTGGTTTTTCTCACGATGGCATCAGCGGCATAACGCTTTAATAACATGAATTAATCCAAAAGTGATGATTATTAATTATTGCTCATCTTTGTAAATTGTCAATCGAATTTACAATTTACAAAGATGAGGATCATAAAATTCCAGCGCGCTACCCAAAGCGGTAGATTCTGAAAGCTAACGGGGCAAATCGATTGTTCAACTTTCAAAAAAAATCGGGGTTGATTTAGAAATTGATCAATCGACTTGACCACTTATCTTTGTTGTGAAGTAACCGGAATATCGTTATTCCGTTACATTTTGCTGTACGCTGCCCCAGGTTTTTATCCCGGCATTTTGTTTGACATCATCAGGCAATGAACCCAGCGCTTTGCTGGCAGCGTCATAATTGGGATAGGTCCCATACAAACCTTTGTAATATGCTTTGCCATCTCGCTGGTATTTGACTTCAGCCATGTGTTCACTTTTGGGCGCTTTCTGCAGCGTGCTTGCTACATGTGAAGCCTTTTCATCATCGGCAATCTGGATGGTATATCCCATTGGATTCTGGCTGTTTACCCAGTTTTTATCCAGGTCTTTTGACGGAGTGGGAGACTGGTATGCACCGACATGATAACTTTCCGGTACCACGACGTCCTGTTTGCTTTCATACCGGGTGTCATATGGACTGCTGTATACCACGGTATTGTCATAGCCTTCGGGATATAACGGCGTGGTTTGATAATCATAGGGTTGATAATTGCCGTAATTGGGTTGCCCGCCAGACATGCAGGCTGTCAAACTTACAGCACACAGGGATACACATACTATTCTGGTTTTGGTCAACATGACATTGTCCTTGTTATTATGCTAATAATTGTGCCCTTTGATCCATGTTATCTGCAGTTTTTAAATAAACTTTAGTGATTTTACAAAATGAAGTATTAGACAAATTTGTCTAATTCAAATTGGACAAATTTGTCTAATTACACTATGCTCTATAAAACTCAATGAATAGCAAACCAATCATGCTTGAAAAATTTGGCTTCCATAATAGATTCAAACAAGGGATAGAAACGTTTTTGCGTGAGGATCCACAATTAAATGCTCTCTCGCGGCTGCGTTACCAATATAGTTATAACTGGTGGAAGAATTTGTCGCTGGAAACGCCCGGTATTTATATTTTGACCGGAGGGCGGCAGATTGGAAAATCCACGTCGTGCAAACAGCTCATCGCTCAATGTTTAAAGAAGAAAACGTTTGATTCAGATGCCGTGTTTTATTTGCCGTGCGATGAAATTTATGATGCCACAGAACTGAGTCGGTTGATATCAGAGTTCCTGGATAGTATTCCTGATAAACCCTTTCTATTGATTATTGATGAAATTACGTTTGTAAAAAACTGGGATCGTGTGATTAAGTCTTTGGCTGATCAGGGAAGATTTTTTAATGGTGTGTGTTTGCTTACTGGATCTGATTCTTTAATTCTTAAAGAAGCAGCCATGAGTTTTCCTGGTCGAAGAGGAATCAGTAGTCAAACGGATTTTCAATTGTTTCCCTTGTCATTTTCCGAATACGTTGCCTTGCTGGAGCCGCAAAGCATGCAACAAAACAGCAAGCAACTCTCCATATTGTTTGGGCAGTACCTCCAGTGCGGTGGTTATCTTCGTGCAATCAATGATTTTGCTCAATACGGGCATGTATTACCTGCTACATTCCAAACGTATGAACAATGGATTCGCGGTGATTTTTTAAAACATGGAAAAAAAGAACGGTATTTGCTTGATTTACTGCATGCATTATTGAGTGTTGGTGTATCTCAAATTTCCTATTCAGCGCTTACTCAAAAAACAGGATCGATGAGTAAAGAAACGTGTCTGGATTATTGTGATTTGCTGAAACGGATGGACATCATTTTTGATCTCAAAGCATTTGATCAAAATAAAAAACTGGGTTTCCCCAAAAAGGCCAGAAAATTTCATTTTGTCGATCCCTTTATTCAACGCGCCATTCAACACTGGTTAACACATGAGGGTTACATGGCGATTGCAACAGATGAAAGTGTGTTGGTAGAATCTGTTGTTGCCAGTTACTGCCATCGAAAGGGGCGGGCCTTTTATTTCAAAGGCCAAGGTGAGGTTGACGTCATTCAACTGTTGCATGACAAAATAATTGCCATTGAAGTCAAATGGGCGAATCAAATTCGACCGGTTGATCTTAAAACACTGAAACAATTTGCAAATCCCGTTCTTCTGACAAAAACATCCAATACCGGGCATTACGATGGCATAGATATGTTACCTGTTTATCAATTTTTAAGATAAGGATTTGTTATGTGGACCCATCGTCGCTCAGGTCAAACCCATCAACGGGGCAGTCAGGATCATCGTCAACCGTATGAACGGGATCGCACCCGGGTGATTCATTGTCCGGCTTTTCGTCGTTTGCAACGCAAAACACAAATTCTTGGCACCGATGAAGGTGATTTCCATCGTACCCGCCTGACGCATTCACTTGAGGTATCGTCGATCGGGTGCAGTATTGCCCGTCATTTTACGCTGACTCACCAGGAAACTGCCTTGTCTGGTTTATTGCCTGATGAAGATCTGATGAGTGTGATTTGTCTGCTGCATGATATTGGACACCCGCCGTTTGGGCATGGGGGTGAGGTGGCGTTAAATTACATGATGCGGGAACATGGTGGTTTTGAAGGCAATGCACAGACTTTGCGTTTGCTGACAAAAGTTGAAACCAGTTACGGCGCCTATGGGCTGGATTTAACCCGTCGCGCATTGCTGGGTATTTTGAAATATCCGGTAAGCTGGTCACGTGTCGTGGCCAGGCAGTCACCTCCAGTGAATGAATCATACAGTCGCACGATTCGCATTAACGACTGGTTGCCCCCCAAAGCCTATTTTGATTGTGAACAACCGGAAATCGACTGGTTACTATCACCGTTTAGCGAGGCTGATCGTCAACTGTTTCAGGACCTGGCTCTTGAACCAATGGCGAATAAGCATGGCAAGGCTGCGTATCACAGTTTTGATTGCTCTATAATGGATATTGCAGATGATATTGCCTATGGCGTGCATGATCTGGAAGATGCCATTCATTTGCGACTGATTAGCCGTATTCAGCTGGATACCCCGGAATTCAGGCAGTTGCTCAGTGCAACGGCACTGGCTAAAAATCAGGACCGATTACTGGACTCGCTGTTTGATCCGGCACTGGATTTGCGCAAACAGGCCATCGGGGAAATGGTGAATTATTTTATTACAGCGACCGAAGTCAGGGTGATGAATGAGGCGTTTGATAATCGATTACTAAAATATAATGTGGCGTTATTGCCTGAGGCCATGGCTTTGCTGGATTATCTCATGCAATGCGTGTACCGCTTTGTGATTGACTCTCAGGAGGCCCGGACGTTTGAATACGGTGGACAGACTGTTGTTCAACGCCTGTTTGAGGCGATTGGTTCCAATCCCGGAAGTTTGCTGGATAATAAAAATCGTGTCCTGTTTGCAGAGGCAAGTGACGAGCAGGCCGCGCTTCGGGTAATCTGTGATTATATCGCCAACATGACCGATGAATATGCCTATCGCATGCATGAGCGTTTGTTTGGATTTAATACAAGAACGATCTTTGAGCGACTTTAGAATAAAAGTGGCGTCCCCAAGGGGATTCGACCCCCTGTTACCGCCGTGAAAGGGCAGTGTCCTAGGCCTCTAGACGATGGGGACCT
>CAZDYY010000232.1:0-3851 GCA_964509745.1 uncultured Legionella sp.
GTGAGTCGCCTCCTCGTCGGTAACAATCAAGCTGGGCACTGCCTGTGACCAGAATTTGATGGCTCTCAGCGTATTGATCATAAATCCCTTTCAAATAATTTCGCCAGTCCCGATATTTATGAATTTCATCAAACACCCACAATGGAGAGTCGGGTAACTCATGCTTCAAGATTAATTCACGCTGCGAGGCGATGTCCCAATTTAAATAACCACAATTTGATTGAGGTAAAAGTTGTTTTGCCAGTGTGGTTTTACCAACCTGGCGCGGTCCAGCAACAAAGACCATTTTGCGCGACAGATCCTTGATTACTTGCCGGGTAAGATAGCGTGTATTTTTTTTCATACAGACCATGTTACGTGTTTTTTAGACAGTAGTCAAATTTACCCGTGAGTTTTTTACAGTTGGCATTAAATTACCCGTACAAAAATTACTCGAGCATTAATGGAAATTTTTTGATACTATGTCGTCACTTAAACTTTCAAAAATAGATTCAGGTTGCATCATGCCGGCCATAAACCCCTCTCTGTCCAGAGTGACTATCTTGATGTGCACATATAATGGCCAGCAGTATCTGGCTGAACAACTGGACTCAATCTGTGCGCAAACCCACAAAACGTGGGAACTATGGGTTTCTGATGATGGCTCAAGCGATAATACACTGCAAATTTTAAAAGACTACCAGGATCGTCTGGGCGAAAACGTATTACGTATTCTTGCAGGTCCCCGCAAGGGATTCTCCGCTAATTTTCTTTCCCTGATTTGCAACAGGCAACTGACAGGATCCTTTTTTGCCTATTCAGATCAGGATGATATCTGGCAACCGGATAAACTGCAGAAGGCACTGGACTGGCTGGAGAGTGTTCCAGAAACCACACCGGCTGTTTATTGTGGACGAACCCGGCTTGTCACCGCACAGGGCGATACCTTCGGTTACTCCCCTCTGTTTACAAAAGCACCCTGTTTTCGCAACGCATTGATCCAGAGCATTGCTGGCGGAAACACCATGGTATTCAATCGTGAAGCATTAAATCTGTTGCAGGAAGCCGGTGAAGGAATTAACATAGCATCCCATGACTGGTGGACTTATCTGGCCGTGACCGGCGCGGGGGGCAAGGTATACTATGACCCGCAGCCCACGATTGGATACCGGCAGCATGGCAATAACCAGATCGGGGGCAATACCGGTTTTATGGCCCGCCTGTCCAGATTGTCCCAGCTGTTCAAGGGACGGTTTAAAACCTGGAATGATGCAAATTATCATGCCCTGCTGACCATCAAACACCGTCTGACGAATGAAAACCAGCGCGTCTTGATGGAGATGATTACCGCCCGCCAGAGCGGCTTGTTTTTCAGAATGAGAACGTTATGGCAATTGAAAATTTACCGGCAAACGTTTTCAGGCAACATTGGGTTAATTGCCGCGGCATTTTTTAATAAATTATAAGAGAGTCTGTTGACAATTCAGCTCTCGTCGTCCCGCGGCTTGTCCGCGGGATCCATTTCGATCTACCCCTGTGCAATAGTCTTGATTATTGCGCAAGATCTCTGGATCCCGCGGTCAAGCCGCGGGACGACGGGGTTTGGAGGATGAATTGTCAACAGACCTTAACGAGCAATGGACAAAAAAATATGACTATTCTTGTCACAGGTGGTGCAGGTTTTATTGGCAGCAATTTCGTTCTGGACTGGCTGGCATCTCATGATGAAGCCGTTGTAAATCTGGACAAACTGACGTATGCCGGCAATTTGATGAACCTTGAATCCCTGGATCAAGATGCCAGACACCGGTTTGTGCAGGGAGACATCAATGACGGGGAGCTGGTGTTTGACTTGCTGGTCAGTCATCAAATTCGGGCCGTGATCCATTTTGCGGCTGAAAGTCATGTCGATCGTTCCATCCACGGGCCTGGGGAGTTTATCCAGACCAATATCAACGGAACATTTAGCCTGCTTGAAGCCGCACGGCGATACTGGAGCAATCTGGACGCGAATGCAAAACAACGCTTCCGCTTCGTGCACATCTCGACTGACGAAGTATTTGGCACGCTGGAAAAGGATGCACCGGCATTTACCGAAGCCCATCGTTATGAACCCAACAGCCCCTATTCTGCCAGCAAGGCGGCATCGGATCACCTGGTTCGTGCCTACCACCATACCTATGGTCTGCCTACACTGGTGACTCATTGTTCAAACAACTACGGTCCTTATCATTTTCCGGAAAAACTGATTCCCCTGTGCATTCATAATGCCCTGACAGGAAAACCCATACCCATTTACGGCGATGGCCAGCAAATCCGTGACTGGCTGCATGTCAGTGACCATTGCGCTGCTATCCGTTGCATACTGGAAAACAGCCCCGTTGGTGAAGAGTACAATATCGGCGGATGGAATGAAAAAGCAAATCTCGACGTCGTCAATACGATTTGTTCGATTCTGGATCAAAAGAAACCGCGACATGATGGACAATCCTATGCCACACAAATCACCTATGTTACTGACCGGCCAGGCCACGATCGCCGTTATGCAATCGATGCATCAAAACTGGCTACACAACTGGGCTGGAAACCTGTACACACCTTTACATCAGGAATTGAACAAACCGTTGCATGGTTTCTGAACAATCAGGACTGGGTTGATCAGATCACCAGCGGGGAATATCGTCACTGGGTTTCAAGGCAATACGCATGAAGATATTACTGCTTGGCAAAGATGGACAAGTCGGCAAGGAGCTCAGGCGAACCCTGCTGCCTCTGGGAGAGATAATTCCCGTTGGTCGCGCAGAGCTGAACCTGGAAGATCTCGCAGGCTTGAGCCAGCTGCTCATGACACAACAACCTGATGTTATTGTCAATGCAGCGGCCTATACAGCAGTCGACAAGGCAGAAACTGATCGTGAAACTGCATTTCTGATCAATGCAGACATGGTCAGGGTTCTGGCTGACTATGCACAACAACACCATACCCTGCTGGTACATTACTCCACCGACTATGTGTTTGACGGACTAAAATCAGCCCCCTATCTTGAAAACGATGCTGTAAATCCACAAAATATTTATGGCGCATCCAAGCGTGCTGGTGAGGAAGCTATCCTATACAGCGGTTGCAATCATCTGATTTTCCGCTCCAGCTGGGTTTATGCAGCCCATGGGGACAACTTTATCAAAACCATTTTGAAACTGGCTCATGAACGGGACAGCTTGCGCATTGTTGCTGATCAGCATGGTGCGCCCACCTCGGCTGAACTGATCGCCGATGTTACTGCCCTGGCAATTACCGGATATCGAAAAAATCTCATCCGGAATGGCATTTATCATTTAACCGCAACAGGCTCAACCACCTGGCATCAGCTGGCCTGCTATGCAATTGACAAGGCATTGACTGGCGGCATGACACTCAAACTAACCCGCCAGCAAATTGAACCCATTGCAACAAATGAATACCCACTGCCAGCCAGACGTCCCGCAAACTCAAGGCTGAACACCAGCACACTATCGAACGCACTTGACTTGCATATTCCCCACTGGAGTGTGCATGTGGATCGTGTTATAGAGCAATTAACCCATTTGGAACGATGTATATGAAACGTAAAGGAATCATTCTGGCCGGGGGCTCCGGCACTCGCTTGCATCCTGCAACCCATGTTGTATCAAAACAGCTATTGCCAGTGTATGACAAACCCATGGTGTATTACCCGCTCAGCACCCTGATGCTGGCTGGCATCCGGGAAATTCTCATTATTTCCACACCGCAGGATTTGCCCCGTTATGAACAGTTACTGGGAACCGGGAAACAATGGGGGCTGGAGCTCAGCTATGCATTGCAACCTTCTCCTGACGGTCTTGCACAAGCC
>CAZDYY010000233.1:0-3846 GCA_964509745.1 uncultured Legionella sp.
ATCGAACGTTACCTGATGATGAAAAAATCAGGCAAATTAACGCACATCTTTATGCATACTATCACCGCTCGGAAGAGCTGCTGCCAGAAGATATAGCGAAAATTGAAACGGAGATATCCAGCAAACAACACCTGACCCTCTGGAACGACAAACTCCACCGGGATGCTGAACAAAAGAAACGTTTGAATCCAGTTAAAACAGAAACCTGGCCGGAAGAACAAGCCGTGTCATCCATGGTAAATGCCTGAACTCCCGGTGACTCTCAACCTCTATGCAACAGAAGCTGCATATCCCGATGAGGAATATTTGCATCCATATATTCCTCACTGCACACAACAAAGCCCAGTTTTTCATAAAATGAAACAGCCTGCGTCTGCGAACCGAGTTTTGCAAGCATAATGCCCGCAACGGATTGCAGATCGGTCAGGATTGATCGCATAATCTGCTCACCAAACCCTCGCCCGCGATACATATCAAGAACAGCCACCCGCTCAATTTTGGCAGCATCCTGAATATATCGCACACGCGCAGTGCCTGCCGGAATATGATCAACCGTCAACAGGTAATGGTCGCTCGATTGATCCTTGCCATCTACTTCAAGATCCTCAGGTACATTCTGGCCCAGAATAAACACGGTTTTACGGATATTCAAACACAATTGAATATCTTCGACCGATGAAACTTTTTTGATTGATATCGTCATCAGGAAACCCGAATTTATATTATATATCAGTGTATCATGGAGCTATCTCCTTTTTATACCATTCCGGGTGTGATTAAAAGAGCGGTTAATTCACACCCCAATGAACCAGATCCTTTCCCATTCCCGGTAAAATAATGATACAATAAGAGCAATTATCTTGACCGAGCCATCACAATGACTGGAACTTATACAGCTGAAGCAATCGAAGTATTAACGGGTCTTGAGCCGGTTCAACGCCGTCCGGGCATGTACACCGATACCGTCCGTCCCAATCACCTGGCCCAGGAAGTCATCGACAACAGCGTGGATGAAGTGCTGGCCGGATTTGCCAGCCGGATTATCGTGACCCTGCATGAGGATGGGTCGGTTGAAGTGCAGGATAATGGCCGGGGTATGCCGGTGGATATTCATCCTCAACTGGGTTTGAGTGGTGTGGAAGTCATCATGACCCGCTTGCATGCCGGCGGTAAATTTTCCGACAAGAATTACAATTTTTCCGGCGGCTTGCATGGTGTGGGGGTCTCCGTAGTCAATGCATTATCAGAACGCGTGGATGTGAGCATCAAACGAAACGGTATTTTATACCAGATGTCATTCGCCAACGGCGATAAAACCTGCGAGCTCAATGAAGCCGGCCTGGCCAAAAAGCGCGACACCGGTACCACCCTGCGTTTTTGGCCCAATGCAAAATATTTTGATACCACCAGACTGTCTATCAAGCAACTGACCCATGTGCTTCGTGCCAAGGCTGTGCTGTGCCCGGGCTTGTCCATGACCTTCATCAACAAGACAACGAATGAAGAAACCTCCTGGTGCTATGAAAACGGACTGGTCGATTATTTGCGTCAATCCTTGCCGGAAGACTATCTCCCGGAAGAACCCTTCAGTGGCGAATTTAAAAATGATGAAGGCAACCTGAACTGGGCACTGGCATGGTCTTGCAGTTCAAATGCCACATTAAGTGAAAGCTATGTCAATTTAATTCCCACGCTTCAGGGCGGCACACATGTCAACGGCCTGAGATCCGGATTGTTTGATGCCCTGTCGTCGTTTTGCGAAATGCGCAATCTCCTGCCGCGCGGCGTGAAACTGACAGCTGATGATCTGTGGGAGCCCTGCCAGTATGTCTTGTCCGTCATGATGAAGGAACCCCAGTTCGCCGGACAAACCAAGGAACGCCTGAGCTCAAGGCAAACCGCAGCATTTGTCAGCAATGCCATTAAAGATGCCTTTGCATTATGGCTCAATCAACACCGCAGCCAGGGCGAAATGATTGCAACCCTCACCATTGAGCGTGCACAAAAACGCCTGCGCCAGGCGAAACAAATCACTCGTAAACGCGTTCATCAGGGACCTGCCCTGCCGGGTAAACTGGCCGATTGTCTGCAACAGGATTTAAGCCAGGCCGAATTGTTTCTGGTGGAAGGAGACTCTGCGGGAGGCTCGGCAAAACAGGCACGCAGTAAAGACTTTCAGGCTATCCTGCCACTGCGCGGTAAAATTTTAAACACATGGGAAGTCGAATCAAACCAGGTGTTGGCCTCCCAGGAAATTCATGATATTTCCGTGGCCATTGGCGTTGATCCTGGCAGTGATGATTTCAGTGGCTTGCGCTATGGGAAAATCTGTATTCTGGCTGATGCTGACTCGGATGGCGCACACATTGCCACACTAATCTGCGCCCTCTTTCTACGTCACTTTAAGCCACTGGTTACCGCAGGTCATGTGTTTGTCGCCATGCCACCCCTGTATCGCATTGACGCCGGCAAGGAAGTTCATTACGCACTGGATGACGATGAACGAGACAGTGTCATTGGGCGCCTGCAAAAAACCACCAAAGCAAAAATCAACGTACAGCGCTTCAAAGGTCTTGGTGAAATGAACCCCATGCAGCTGCGGGAAACCACCATGGATCCCAATACTCGCCGCCTCGTGAGACTAACGCTGGATGATGAACCCACCACGTTTGCAATGATGGACATGATGCTGGCGAAAAAACGCGCGGGTGACCGCAAGACCTGGCTGGAAAACAAGGGAAATCTGGCCGAGGTTTGATGTTCAATCTGACCCGGAAAAATTGATCCGGGCTCAGACTTCTTTCGACACATTCAGCATCCAGTGCGCTTTTTGATGCACAGCAACCCGCTCGGACAACAAATTAATCGTCCCCTCATCATGTACATCCTGAGCCAGGGCTATCGCCTTGTTCAAGTCCTTCACCAGCGTGGCATTATCTGCCGCCAGTTCACACACCATCCGGTTTGAATCCAGCGAGGAATCCCCGTCTTTAATTGTCTTCAGGTGTTCAAATTCCTTGAACGTTGCAGGGGCATTATGACCCATCATGCGCATTCGTTCTGCAACCGAATCTACAGCCTCTGCCAGCTCCCGGTATTGCGCCTCAAACAATTCATGCAATGTCTTGAACTGCGGGCCTTTCACATGCCAGTGGTAATTCTGGGTTTTTAGATACAGCGCATAGGTATCCGCCATGATCACAGCCAGTCGATTCATCAAGTCACTCATACCAAACTCCTTATGTTGCATTATTGAGAATGTCAATACTTAACGTGGCGTCAGATTTGAAAGTGTACGTGATAACCCCCGTGCGGGTCCATATCAAAACGCGAAACCAGTTGATCGATTGTTGGCAACGTTACAACCGGCTTCTCCCAGGTTCCTTTTCGAGCATAATCCAGCAGACTTTTTGCAATCGCCATATTGCAATTGGCCACATGAAATGTTTCCGCAGATAAAAACAGCGCAGGCCACTGCAAGGCATTGGTTGCTGAAATAATATTATTCCTTGGAACGCCCACCGTTGTTCCAACACCTGCGACTACCCCGGCAACAACAGCCGATGGAATACCTGTTAAGGAAACCGCTTTGTAAGCCAGGAAAGCACAAAACGCAATTGTTCCCACACACAAACCAGCAACTGCGGATGCCAGTCTGACCGCAAACCCTGCTTTTTCAGAGGATTGGTCGGGTTTCTCTTGCGTATTTTCCAGAGTTAATGATGTGTAAAAGTGACTGAATTCAAGGGCTTTATTGTCGAAGTCGATTTTGGCTTTAACTAATTCTGCCCGTGAGCGTGAGCACGCTATTTGATGGTTATTTTTCCAAGATAATTGATGGTCGTA
>CAZDYY010000234.1:0-2934 GCA_964509745.1 uncultured Legionella sp.
GTAGCGGTGCACGATGATGCAGCAGCGTACGGTCATAATAACCGCCCCCCATGCCGATTCGGTTTCCATGCTCATCAAATGCTGTCAGAGGCAGGAAAATAATGTCCAGTTGTTCAGGCTTGATAGCCTGTTCATGAGTGGAGACTGGCTCCTTGATGCCAAATTCATTGACGGAAAATTTTGTTTCAGCGGTGACGGGTACAAATGACAGGGTTTTATCAATATTCATGCAGGGAAAACAACATATTTTGCCCTGTCTGAAAGCAGACTCGCGCAAGCTATCCAGATCAATTTCGCCTTTTGCGGCGTAATAAATGGCAATTTGCGTGGCTGCCTGGTATTGCTCCATGGCCTGAATTTTTGCACAAACGCTTGCAGAGGCCTTTGCAATGTCTTGAAATGTCAGGGCTTTGCGTATTTGTTGACAATGAATGCGTATGGCCTGTTTGGCAGTCATGCCAGCCTCTTTTTTTGTTATTTGAAAAAGACAGTATATACAATCAATGGAAACATTGGGAGGCTGGCGCAGTGTACACCTGCGTCATAGCACGGTATTATCTGTCATCCAAAATTTTATTCATGTGTCTTATGCCAAGAGATTATATTAAAACAGCGCCGCAATTTCTGATACCCAAACGTGCGTTGAACGCGTTTGCAGGCTTTCTTGCCAATGTTAAAACGCCAGTGATCAAGAATCATTTAATTCGTGACTTTATTAAAGACTATCACGTCAACATGAGTGAAGCGCGTGAAGAAGCCGTTGAAAGTTATGCCTGTTTTAATGATTTTTTTATTCGTCATTTGAAACCGGAATGCCGACCCATTGCAGATGCAGCAATCGTATCCCCTGTTGATGGGGCAATCAGTGAAATTGGTGACATTACCGCCGGCAAAGTGATTCAGGCGAAAAAACGTGATTATACCGTCAGTGAACTTCTGGCCTGTGACGACTCAATAAGTTCCCAATTTGATAACGGACGCTTTGCCACCTTGTACCTGTCACCAAAGGATTATCACCGGGTGCACATGCCGCTTGAGGCGACGCTGAGAGAAATGATTTATGTGCCGGGCAAACTTTTTTCAGTGCAGCCAGCCACCGCGCGCGTGATCCCGCGGTTATTTTCCCGTAATGAGCGCCTGGTGGTGTTGTTTGATACACCGGCTGGTTTAATGGCGATGGTGCTGGTTGGTGCCACAATTGTCGGTGCCATCGGTACCAGCTGGCATGGTGATATTCGTCGTGGCCGCAAACGTGAGCATTTTTCATATCAGAATACCAATACGGTTTTGCAAAAAGCTGACGAGATGGGATATTTTAAACTGGGATCTACGGTTGTTTTGCTATTTGCTGATGGTCAGCGTGTGCAGTGGAACAATGACTTGCATGCCGGGGACAGTATTCGTTTTGGACAAGCGCTGGCGGAGATGAAGTGATTGTTCACAGGTAGTTTCAAGGGACCAGGTTGATTGATCAGCCGACTTGATCGCGCCACTGCTTTATAAAAACAGGCATAATCATTATCTCAATCGGAAAAGCTCCGCATGCACCCGAGTAGCGAGATATTTCATAAAGCTAATTGGTAACAATTTCTATCGCAGCTTTATTGTCATAAGAAAAAACAGACTCGCTTTTTGTAAGTAATTGTATTGAAAACCCCAGATTTCCTGGTTGCAGAGGGAGTTGCGGGGTTAGCAATGCTATGCTGATTGTAGACTGATTTTTATCCATATTAATTTGACCGTTAATATTTATAAGCGGTCTATTTTCAAATAAATACTCAAATATAAATCGATCTGGATACTTTTCATTTTCTTCCATTTTAAATCGCAAGAGCAAGGCAAGAGTAGTAGCTATCGGCCATTGAATCTCAGTAGAAGCATTTCCATTAGCCTGGAATATGATTTGATCGCCATATAATCCCATTAAGGAAAGTTTGTTATTCAATTCAAATCTGATATCTTCGCAAAAAATAGCATCAATTATTTTCATCTATTTTCCTATAGAATAGGTTGCATGTGAATCATTTATACACGTATTATTGTTTTTATAACCAATAACAATTGACCCGCCACTTGATTTTTCCAGATTTGTAACGGTCGCCGATGAAGTTAATACTCTGCTGGCACCTTTCTCGAATTCTTGAATTGCTACTTTAATAATCGTAGAGCTTGCATAAGTTGGATTAAATTTATGTTCAGCAACACTTGCTATCCAGGGAAATGTTGCTAATACCCGAAGTAATGCAAGTCCACTCGAAGAAAAGTCTCCATTTTTCCATCGAGTTAAGGTTCTCGCTGGCAGCTCAAATATACGCTCTAACATTGCCATTGAAATATTTGATCTAATAAAGCCATCAAGAATTTTTTTAATCATGTCCAGTTGGGCATTCTTTTGTGCACTTACATAGTTTTGATCTGTTTCTGACAGGAAATCACCTTCTTCAGAACAAGAGTTACATTTGTAATAGATTTCATCATAGAAAAATTTATTACCGAGAGTTAATTGATCAAACTTTTCATTCACGTAACGAGTCATTTCTGTAGCCCCACAAGCTGGGCATTGGTTTTTATTCATATTCATGAGTCTCTCCGCATGAACTTCATTTTTTTAGTTTATTTAATGCATTACGAAATATATGGTTTCTTGTATCAGGTAATCGATTATTCTTGAACGATTTAATAACCCATTTCCCTGTGGCTGGTTGAAAGAAAAAAGCAATATAGCCATGTTTTTCACCAGAATAGAAACCATACGCATCCACTTTTATTTCAATTTTTGGATTCGGATTGTTTTCCCATTGTTTGACATTCAGCAAATAGGGATTTTCAAGTCCATCATTTCCAATAAACTCCAGAATTTGCGCCTGAGTGTTGAGATTAAAATCTGTTTTTGCTGTTGATACAGCAGCTCTCAAAATATATGTGTCAGGTGGC
>CAZDYY010000234.1:2944-3840 GCA_964509745.1 uncultured Legionella sp.
TTTGAGCAATTGTTTATAAATTCATCAAAATCATATGCAGCAGAAGACACAGAAAATCTCGTTATTATTGTTTTAAAAAATATCAGGCATATATTGTATCATAGCATAAAAGGAAGAAACTTGTATTGAATCAGATCAACAAAAGAAATCCAGGATGATTTGAGCTCGACTTTATGAAAAAACCCCACCGCCGAATCACCGCGGTGAAGACCGCGGGGCCCATTCACTGAATTATGTTGCGGTATAGATCCTGCCAATCAGGGTTCATTTTGTGAATCAGATCTATTTTCCATTGTCTTTTCCATTTTTTCAATCGCTTTTCCCGGGCAGCGGCTAACCTAACTGGATATCATTAAAAATCTCATAATAAACCAGTTTGGTGACGTTATATTGAGCAGTGAATCCGGAAACAAACTTGTTTTTGTGTTCCCAAACACGTTTAACCAGGTCTGAGGTCATGCCGATGTACAATGTGCCGTTATACTTGCTCGCGAGTATATACACCTCGACTTTATGAAATTTTACCGAATCCCCGCGGTCTTCGCCGCGGGGATTCGGCAGTGGGTTTTTTTCATAAATTCGAGTTGAACAAAGGTCATTCATGGATAGGCAGCTTTGGGTGTCAGCATGATATTTATTTCAACCCGGTATAATTTTTCATGGATGTATTAAAAATATCACTCAAAATCTGGTCCAGAGTATCCGTGGCTTAAAATATAGGTAATAACGAATGGTTCAAAAATATAGAGATTATAAATATAGTGATTATGTAGTTAGTGCTATTGCAATGATAATCGGGTGTTAATAATTTTGAACCACTGATAATCCGTTTGAATCATTATCAATGGTACCGAGAAGAGGACTCGAACCTCCACGGGGTTGCCCCCACTAGCACC
>CAZDYY010000235.1:0-3839 GCA_964509745.1 uncultured Legionella sp.
CTGATCTGGTGATTGCTCATTTGAATGAAAATGGCAAACTTGATATGACGCTCAAGGTTGAGAAAGGTGTTGGTTACTATTCACCAGAAGCGCTTAACCGTTTGCTGGATGAAGAAGTAACACAAACATCAGTTGGCAAACTGAAAATTGATAATACGTTTTCTCCAGTAAGAAAAGTAGCTTATTTTGTTGACAAGGCTCGAGTAGGTAATCGTACCGACCTGGACAAGTTAACGATTGAGTTGCAGACCAACGGAACAATTGATCCTGAAGATGCAATCAGAATTTCAGCCAGCATCCTGCAACGCCAATTGCATGCATTTGTTGATATGAAATTTGAAGAATCATCTGCAGACAATAAAGTACGAAATGATTTTGATCCTGTATTGCTAAGACCGGTTGATGATCTTGAATTAACAGTTCGATCAGCGAATTGTCTGAAGGCGGAAAATATCAATTTTATCGGTGATCTGGTTCAGAAGTCTGAGAATGAATTGTTACAAACCCCAAACCTGGGTAAGAAATCCTTGACTGAAATCAAGGATGTGCTTGCTTCACGTTCATTGTCTTTGGGGATGAAACTTGAGAATTGGCCGCCAGAGAATCTCGGCGAGTAATATTTAGGAGTCTTAGTTATGCGTCACCGTAATACAGGCCGCAAGTTTGGCCGCACCAGCAGTCATAGAAAAGCAATGTTTTCCAACATGTGCGTTTCTTTGATTGAACATGAATTGATTAAAACTACTTTGCCAAAAGCAAAGGATCTGCGACGTTACATTGAACCTTTGATTACTGTAAGTAAAGTAGATTCAGTTGCAACTCGCCGCCATGCGTTTAATACACTGCGTTCCAAAAGTGCAGTAGGCAAGCTGTTCACTACTCTTGGCCCACGCTACACTGAAAGACCCGGTGGTTATGTTCGAATTCTGAAGTGTGGTTTCCGTCCCGGTGATAATGCGCCAATGGCCATTGTTGAACTGGTTGACAGACCAGCTGCTGAAACGGAAGCATAAATTGCAATTTAGTAAAAAACCAGGCTAGCCTGGTTTTTTTTTGTCCTTAATTACAACGCCATTTCATCTCGCTCATAATCGAATAGATGTCATTATCTCCAATCACCAGATGATCCAGCAAACGGACATCGACCAGCTCCAGTGCTGAATATAGACGTTTTGTTACTGCGACATCATCAATACTTGGTTCAGCAATCCCTGACGGATGATTGTGGGCCAGAATGATTGCTGCAGCGTTGAGATGCAACACGCGGTTGACGAGTGGGCGAGGGTGGATTGTTGCGGTATTTATGGTTCCGGTGAACAATTCTTCATAGGATAATACGCGATGTTGACTGTCAAGAAAGATGGCTGCGAACGTTTCATTTTTTTTGTCTCGTAATTGCCTTTTGATAAATGCATGGGTATCCTGGGTACTGGTTAATTGCGTGTCTTTTTGCAGACTGATAAAATCGCTGCGACGGCACAACTCCTGAGCGGCTTGCATTTGTATGTACCGAACTGTCCCAAGACCCGGGACTTGTTGAAAGGTATTCAGATCGCAGTTCAGAATGGTCCGGATATCACCCAGATGTTTTAACAAATCATGGGCCAGTTGGACGCAGGATTTTTTGGCATTGCCTGAACTGATGAATACGGCTAACAATTCTGTATCAGAAAGGCTTTGTGCGCCGGATGTTAATAGTTTTTCACGCACGCGCAATGCTCGTGCCGGAGGTTGGCCTGTCATTTTTATTCTCTTATGGCGAGGTTTGTGTTTTGATCATTGATATTCTCAATAAAAAAGTTGTGCTATGCAAGATTTCAAAGTAAAAAAAATAGTACTGGGTATTTGTGGTGGCATTGCCGCATATAAATCGGCATATCTGGTGCGTGAACTCACTCGGTTGGGTGCGGTGGTGCGGGTAGTGATGACTGCCTCTGCAAAGGAGTTTATTACTCCCATGACCCTGCAGGCCTTAACGGGGTACGAGGTACGGTGTGAGCTGTTTGATTCGCAGGCTGAACGTGCCATGGGGCATATTGAGCTTGCACGCTGGGCTGATTATTTATTAATAGCACCAGCTACTGCCAATTGTCTGGCGAAGATGGCCCATGGCCTGGCGGACGATTTAATATCCACGCTTTATCTGGTTGCTGAAACGCCCGTGATTATTTGTCCTGCGATGAATCGTAGTATGTGGATGCACCCTGCGACGCAATCAAATCTGCAGACGCTGGTCAGTCGTGGCGTGATCGTTGCTGGTCCTGAAGAAGGTTCGCAGGCATGTGGTGAGCAAGGTTATGGACGAATGAGTGAAGTGGAAAACATTATTGCTGCACTTCGTTTATATGAAGTGAATCAGCTATTGAATGATCGACATGTGTTGATCACTGCAGGTTCTACGCATGAGCCCATTGATCCTGTTCGATATATTGGCAACCGCAGTTCTGGAAAAATGGGATATGCTCTGGCGCAGGCAGCACAAATGGCTGGCGCCCGGGTTATCCTGGTCAGTGGACCAACCAGCCTGGACCCACCGCCTGGAGTTGAGTTTTATCGTGTTGATACGGCTATAGCCATGCATGACAAGGTGATGGAACTGTTACAGCCAGGAGTAATTTTTATTGGCGCGGCAGCGGTTGCTGATTATCATGTGCAGACACCTGCCCGGGAGAAAATCAAGAAAACTGATTCCAGGGCATTAATGCTTGAATTAAAACCCAATCCAGACATTCTTGCAAAGGTTGCTGCGAGTGGCCAGGCATCATTTGTTGCCGGATTCGCCGCTGAAACAACGAATGTACTTGAGCATGCAGCAGCAAAATTAAAGGCAAAACACCTCGACATGATTGTGGCCAATGAGGTAGGCGCAGGGCTTGGGTTTGATGTTGATGAGAATCAGGTGACTGTGTTGACCAGGGACAGCCGGGCCGACCTGCCCCGAGCCCACAAAACACGGATCGCAGGCCAGATTATTGCAATTCTTGCGGCTTGTCTGCACAATGCAGCATAACTAATGATTGAGGATTGACATGGAACAAGCCATTCAAATTAAAATTCTGGACCCGCGAGTTGGTGATACCATTGCACTGCCAGAGTACGCAACACCTGGTTCAGCCGGACTTGATTTACGTGTGTGTATTGATGAACCCATGCAAATCGCCGGTTCTGAAACAGTCTTGTTGCCAACAGGTTTATCCATTTATATTGCTGATCCAGGGCTGGCGGCTGTCATTTTGCCACGCTCCGGACTGGGTCATAAGCACGGGATCGTTTTGGGTAATCTGGTAGGTTTGATTGATTCTGATTATCAGGGTGAATTAAAAATCTCCTGCTGGAACCGCAATCAGGAGCATTTTACAATTAATCCCGGTGATCGCATTGCACAACTGGTATTTTTGCCCGTAGTACGAGCTGCCTTCACTGTGGTGGAGTCATTTACCGAAACCAGCCGTGGTGAGGGTGGTTTTGGCAGTTCAGGGAGAGCGTAATTGAAACATACATACAAAGCCCGGCAAATCGACCGGAGTGTATTCAGAGCCTATGATATTCGCGGAATTATTGGCCAGCAACTGGATGATGATGCATTTTACAGTATAGGTCGCGCCATTAGTTGCCGGCTGCATGATCTGAAGCGTCAGGATATTGTTGTTGCGCGTGATGGCCGGTTAACCAGCGATCATCTGGCGAAAGCATTGATGCAGGGATTGCTGGATAGCGGTATCAACGTGGTTGATCTGGGTGCCGTGGCAACCCCTGTTATGTATTATGCGACTTACGTGCACGGTATTGATAGCGGTTTGATGGTGACAGGCAGTCACAACCCGGCTGATTACAATGGC
>CAZDYY010000236.1:0-3812 GCA_964509745.1 uncultured Legionella sp.
GGGGTAACGTGTGTGCCAGTTTTTGTACATCTTCTGCGGTATTGGCAATTAACTCAAAGCCCTCATAGGCTAAAAAGATGATCATGCCTGTACCGAATGCGCGGTTAAGAAAGGTGATGGTGCCGCCATGGGCCAATTGCACCGCCAGTCCCAATACGGCAAAAATTCCGCCACCAACCATCCCGCCGATGCCAATGGCCACCACTGCCCACAAACCAATCTTGCCGTCGCCCGGGTTGCTCATGTGCGGATCGTTCCCTGATAATTGATACCAACTACATCCTATCCTGAATTTGCCAGCAGCGCACAGGCTACTTTTGATTGATTTCGCTTGCCCAGCACCTTGCAAATCCAGTCACCGATCTCAACCACCTTGAAAATATCAATACCGGTTTCAATCCCCAGTCCGTGCATGAGGTAAAGTACATCTTCGGTCGCCACATTGCCTGTAGCGCCACGGGCGTAGGGACAGCCCCCAAGGCCTGCCACGGAACTGTCAAACCGGGTGATCCCGCATTCAAGTGCGGTGTGGATGTTGGCGATGGCCTGGCCGTAGGTATCATGAAAATGCATGGCGATGTTTGCCAGTGGCAGGGGGGATTTGATGGGGGTGATCAAGTCTCTGGGTTGTCTGGGGGGGCCTACCCCGATGGTGTCGCCGAGGCTGAGTTCATCTGCACCCAGTTCCTGGAGCTGGCATGCGACGTTCAAGACTTGTTCTGGCTTGATGTCACCTTCATAAGGGCAGCCCAGTGTGCAGGAAATATAGCCGCGAACGGGAATACGATGTGCTTTGGCCAGTGCAATGACGGGCTTGAAGCGTGCAATGCTTTCGGTGATGGAGCAATTGATATTGCGCTGGTTGAATTGCTCGCTGGCTGCAGTAAATATGGCAATTTCCCTGACCCCGGCAGCCAGGGCTTTTTGCATGCCATATTCGTTGGGCACCAGTGCTGAAAAATGGATGCCGGGTGGTTTGTTGATGGCGTGAAAAACGTCCTCTCCGTCAGCCAGCTGCGGGATGGCTTTAGCCGAGACAAAGCTTGTGACCTCGATGTGTTGCAGTCCGGTTTGCGCAAGCAGGTTAACCAGTTCCACCTTGTGCCGGGTGGAGACAAATGATGACTCGTTTTGTAAACCATCGCGTGGTCCTACTTCAATAATGGTCACCTGCGAGGGGGTGTTCATGATTTGTCAATCTCCATTGCCACGAGCTGTGCACCTTCATTGACCTGGGCGCCGATGTCATAAAAAATATCTTTTAGCAGTCCGTCTGCAGGGGCATGAATGGTGTGTTCCATTTTCATCGCCTCCAGTACCATCAGGCAATCGCCGGTTTTGATGCGATCACCAATGGCTTTCATGATGGCTACAACCGTTGCCGGCATGGGGGCTGTCAGCTGACCGCCACCGACGGTGTGATCCATGCCTGCGTGTTGCGGGTCAAATCGTGCGATGGTGACTGGTGCTGAATCGGTATAAATGGTCAATTTGCTTCCGAATGATTCAACGACGCTGTGCAGGCGCTGTTTGCCATCGTCTATATGCAGTTTATTGCCAGTTCGATGAATTCGCCATGTGACGGTGAGATGGTCCAGTGCAAGGGTGACTTGATCTGCACTCACTGGTGATATGCGAACCGTATATTCCTTGTCCTGAATGATATAGCGTACATCCCAGTGACGGTGCAAATGCATTTGCCAGCCAAACGTGTCGGCGCGCAGGCTGTCATGTGTTGTTATTGTATCCAGATAATCAATGCCGGCCGCCATGAACAAGGCTTGCTGCGGGGAAGGTGAGGGCATCTCAATGCGGGCCTGGCCAAGAAAATCCGTGCTTAATTGCACACTGATAAATTCAGGATGTGTGACAATGGCTTGCAGAAAGGGGATGTTGGTTTTTACCCCTCCGATGTAATAATGTTTTAACGCCTGGACCAGCCGTTGCCGTGCTTCTTCACGTGTTTCTCCCCAGACAATTAATTTGGCGATCATGGGATCGTAATACTGGCTGATCACCGAATCACGCGTAACGCCGCTGTCAACACGGATTCCGTCACCAGCAGGTGTTTCAAGAAAATGCAGCTGGCCAATCGAGGGGATGAAATCATGTTGTGGGTCTTCTGCATAGATTCGACATTCCATGGCATGTCCGTGCGCATGGATTTGTACCTGTGAGCGGGGCAGTGGTTCATTGGCGGCAATGCGTAACTGCCATTCGACCAGGTCAAGGCCTGTGATCATTTCAGTCACGGGATGTTCGACCTGCAGGCGGGTGTTCATTTCCATGAAATAAAAATGTTCCCCTGCATCGACCAGAAATTCCACGGTTCCTGCTCCACGATAATTAATCGCTCGCGCCACGGCGATAGCAGCTTCTGCCATGTCGATGCGCAATGCCGGAGATAAATCCGGAGCAGGGGCTTCTTCGATAATTTTCTGGTGCCGGCGCTGGATGGAACAATCCCGTTCAAACAGGTGTACGACCTGGCCATGGTTATCCGCCATGATTTGCAGTTCCACATGGCGGGGATTGCGAATCAGTTTCTCAATCAGCATGGTGTCATCGCCAAAACAGGACATGCTTTCACGACGGGCGCTGGCCAGTGCCTGTTCAAATTCAGAGAGATGATTGACTGCGCGCATCCCTTTGCCTCCACCGCCATTGGCAGCTTTCAGCAATACCGGAAAGCCCAGATTTTCAGCTTCCTTGCGTAACCTTGCATCTGACTGATCAGATCCATGATAACCGGGTGTCAGCTTTACCTCGGTCTTTTCCAGTAATTGTTTGGCCAGTTGCTTGGAACCCATGGTTTCCAGGGCGCTGACTGATGGACCAATAAACACAATGCCGGCATCAGCACATGCGCGAGCCATGGCAGGATTTTCTGATAAAAAACCATAACCCGGGTGGATGGCTTGAGCCCCGCTTTCAATGGCGGCAGCAATGATGGCATCAATATTCAGGTAACTGGCGCTGGCTGCAGGCTGGCCCACACAATATGCGCTGTCTGCCATGGACACATGCAGGCTGTCGCGGTCTGCCGTGGAATAGACTGCCACGGATTCAATGCCCAGCCGGCGAGCAGTGTTAATAATGCGACAGGCAATTTCTCCTCGATTGGCAATGAGTATTTTATTGAACATAGGCTAGTTCCACGTGGGTGTTTCCTTGTTTAAAAAAGCTTGCAAACCATGTTGTCCCTCGGCTGACACGCGCTGTCTGGCAATTAATCTTGCAGTGATGTGTTGCAATTCCTCGCTAACGGCAAGGCCTGCAACCTGACGCACCAGAGCCTTTGATGCACAAACAGCCCCCGGTGCCTGTTGTGCAATTTGTTGTGCATAATTCAGCGTGTAAGCCAGGAGTTCATTTTCCGGCACACAATGATGTACCAGTTGTAATTCGTATGCGCGTGTTGCATCAAATACTTCAGCACTCATGAAAAGCCAGGCCGCTGCTCTCTCGCCAATGGCCTTGATGACATAGGGACTGATGACGGCTGGAATCAAGCCCAGCTTGACTTCTGAAAAACAAAACCGGGCAGTATCCGCTGCAATGGCCATATCGCATGCAGCAACCAGTCCGGCACCGCCACCATATGCCGCTCCCTGCACCATGGCAATGGTGGGTTTTGGGCTTTGATTGATGGTGTACATGAGGTGTGCGAGCACTTTGGCGTCGGCGAGATTTTCAGCTTCACTAAATTGTGCCATGCGCTGCATCCAGGCCAGATCAGCACCGGCAGAGAAATGCCTGCCGTTTGCCTTGAGCAGAATGACGCGAACGTCCGGATCAGCAATTGCCTTGTC
>CAZDYY010000237.1:0-3811 GCA_964509745.1 uncultured Legionella sp.
AGCAAGGGCCGGGCTTATGGTATGGATGGGATTTTCCGCCAGATGTGGATAGGCCACATGTCCCTGTTTTCCTTCCAGGGTCAGCCGGGCTGATAATGAGCCACGGCGGCCAATTTTGATGACATCGCCTGTATGCAGGGTACTGGACGGCTCACCAACGATACAATATTCAAAATGAATGCCTTGTTGTTGTAATTGGGACATGACATAAGGTGTGCCCAGATGATAATCATCACCTTCCTCACCACTAGTGATTAAAAAACCGAGACTGCCGGAAAAATCAGGGTGGTTTGTCAGAAACCGTTCGGCTGCAATCAGCATGCAGGCCAGACTGCCTTTCATGTCGGCTACTCCGCGTCCATAGAACAAACCATCCTTTTCCTGCAGACAAAATGGATCCGTCAGCCATTTGGCTTGCTCACCCACGGGGACCACATCAGTATGCCCGGCAAAAACCAGACAGGGTGAAGCTGTGCCGATACGGGCAAAAAAATTGGCAACAGGGTGGCTGTCGAAACGCTGGCATTGAAACCCCATCTGCTCCAGCAGTTGAATCATGTAATCCTGGCAACCGGCATCATGGGGCGTAATTGAGGCATGGCTGACCAGCCTGGCAAGCACATCGCGCAAAGCGTGCATTATTTAATATCCCTGAGTAAATCATTAATACTGACTTTGGATCGGGTTTTCTCATCGACCTGTTTGACAATGACGGCACAATAAAGGCTGTGTGAACCATCATCGGCGGGCAAGCTGCCAGCGACGACAACCGAACCCGCAGGCACACGGCCATAACTGACCTCGCCGGTCATGCGATTGTAAATTTTGGTGCTTTGACCAATAAATACGCCCATGGAAATAACAGAGCCACGCTCAACAATCACGCCCTCAACAATCTCCGAGCGTGCGCCGATAAAGCAATGGTCTTCAATGATGGTCGGGTTCGCTTGCAACGGTTCGAGAACCCCGCCAATCCCTACGCCACCGGATAAATGCACATGTTTACCAATCTGGGCACAGGAACCCACCGTGGCCCAGGTGTCGACCATTACACCTTCATCAACATAAGCGCCAATGTTGACGTAAGAGGGCATCAAAATGGTATTCCTGCCTATGAATGCGCCTCTGCGTGCAACGGCATTGGGAACAATCCGTACACCGGTTGCAGCCAGCTCAGCAGGTTCCTTGTCAACAAACTTCAGGGGTAATTTATCATAATACTGGCATACACCGGCATCCATTACTTGATTGGTATGAATCCGGAAAGACAGCAATATGGCTTTTTTAATCCACTGATGCACAACCCAGTCGCCATTGAGGTGTTCAGCGACGCGTAAATGTCCGGAATCAAGACCGGCTATAACCTGTTCAACTGCATCGGCAAGCTCTCTGGTGACGGTGTCCGGAGTGATGGTTTGACGTTGTTCGAAGTGTTGTTCTATCAGGGTTTGTATTGTGTTCATGGGTGTGCCTTAAAACGTGAATTAATGTTATTATACACACTCAATTTAAATACAATAAACCCAATATGCACGACTTGATACAAGACATCAACATTTCCGTGGTTGCCCCCATGTTCAACGAGGAGGCAGTCATTGAGACTTATCTTGAGAAAACCATTGATGTGCTCAATCTGCATTTTGCTAACTATGAGCTGATTCTGGTTGACGATGGCTCAACGGATCATACGGTCTCGCGCTGTTTATCCTATATCCAGACCAATAAAAACGTACGGCTGATTTCATTTTCCCGTAATTATGGTCATGAAATTGCATCCACTGCAGGGTTGGATCATGCCCGGGGTGATTATGTTGTGCTGATGGATAGCGATATGCAACATCCTCCGGAATTAATTCCCGAGATGGTTAACAAGGCTCTTGAAGGGTTTGATGTGGTGTGTGCCTCACGCAACAATCGCGAGCACGAATCATGGCTTAAAAAAACCACCGCGAGACTGTTTTATCGCCTGTCCCGAAAAATGACGGGTTTTGATTTGCAGTCTGATACAGGCAACTTCCGGCTGTTAAGCCGCAAAGTGGTGGATTCACTGGGTAAAATGAAAGAAAGCAATCGTCATCTGGTGATGATGTTTGCCTGGGTTGGCTATAAAACGGCAAGCATTGCCTATCATTGTCCACCAAGGCTGGCTGGCAAGAGCAAATACAATTTACGCAAGCTGATTGTGCTGTCACTGGATTCCATTGTTGGCTTTTCATCGCGGCCACTGCGCATCATGTCCTGTTTTTCGGTGATGATAAGCATCGTGATGATGGTGTATGCCGGGTTTATTTTGATGGAAAAATTGTTTACACACCAGCACCTGGCGGATGGTATTGCTTCTGTGATTTTTCTGATCGCCGGCCTGTTTTCAATTCTGTTTTTGTTTCTGGCAGTTATTTCAGAATACATTGGCAGGATTCTCATCGAAAGTAAAAATCGACCGCTATACAATCTCAAGCAAGACATTACGCATGAATCCATGAATCAGTTAAACGACGCCTTATGAAACAGATCATCCTCTGCGCCGACGATTATGCTCAAAACATGGCGATATCCGAGGGCATTGTGCATTTGGCTGAAAATAACCGGATTAATGCGACCAGTTGCATGGTGAATTCCCCGGTGTGGGATGCAGCACATCATGCGCTCTTGCCTTTACAAGCAACGCTGTATACCGGCCTGCATTTTAATTTGACCCATGGCAATGCCTTGAGTGCAGCATGGAAAAAACACCATGGCGCCAAATTCCCAGAGCTGCCGGCGCTACTGAAATCAGCCTTGTGCCGACGGTTGAACCGGGATGCGGTTGTTGCAGAATTGCAAGCACAACTGGATGCCTATACCAAAGCAATGAACGCTTACCCTGATTTTATTGATGGGCATCAGCATGTGCATCAATTGCCGGTTATTCGCGACGCTTTACCATCGGGAGTGTTCATTCGCAATACCACCCGGGGCTGGGCGGATTTGTTTTCCATGGATGGTTTTCCCAAACGACAGCTGATTGCCTTGCTGGGCGGGCTCGCATTAAACAAACAGTTAAAACGGCAGGGAAGTCCAACCAATTCCAGTTTTTCCGGCATTTATGAATTCAGCCATTCACACCAGTATCGACAATATTTCACGAGGTTTTTGTCCCGCTGTCTCGATAACGGGTTGATCATGTGTCATCCGGGAAATGTATCAGATGATACGCAGGATCCATTACATGCCTTGCGCCAGTATGAGCTGGCGTATTTTTCAAGTGATGAGTATCTGCAGGATTTGTCGCGTTATTCTGTACGGTTGAAAAGGAAACCGGGTGAGTAACTGCAGGGACGACAGTTTAAAAGATCGAATTAACAAGACGAGGCAGTAGTCACATTTTCAATTTTATTACGCCAGCTGTTTTTCCGGCAGGTATCGCGCCAGTATGCACGATACGAGCAAGGCGACTGGAATCACCAGCAATGCCGCCTGGTAATTCCCCAGTGTGTAATGTGTTCCTGTTGTGCTGAACAGATCCAGCAAAAATCCGATAAACGGTTGCAGCAGCGGGGTGGTTACCAGGGCCATCATGTTGATAAATCCCGTACAGGTTGACAGAGAGTTCTCGGGGGATAGTTCATTCGCAATTGGAAAAGCCAGCAGGTACGCACCACAGCATAGCCCCAGCAAAAACATGAGACTGCTCATTACGGCAGGGCTTTGTGTGGGTAAGAACAGTATGAAAAAAAACAGGATGGTGGTTGAAAGGGATGAGGCAAAAATTAGTGGGTTTCGACGAGCCATGCGTGCACCAAGCCAGCCAAACAAGGGGCAGCTGATGCCG
>CAZDYY010000238.1:0-3785 GCA_964509745.1 uncultured Legionella sp.
TATCAATGTCATATTTGATGTTGAAAAACTGCGACAAATTGCAGAAGCAACCATTTTAATCTCCAAAGGCGAACTTCATGCCAGTTCCGAGTCTGAAAACATGTACACCTCGATTGATTTGCTCATCGACAAACTGGACAAGCAACTCATGAAGCACAAGGAAAAAAGACTGGATCATCGCGATCATGATGGCCGGGCATGGGAAGAAGATAAAGAATAGCAATAACATTTGGGTCTTATGAAAACCACTAAAATTCAGATCATCAACAAGCTGGGCCTGCATGCGCGGGCCTCGGCAAAATTTGTATCCACAGCAGCAAGGTATCAAAGCCGAATCGACGTCACCCGGGACTCGCAAACCATCAATGGAAAAAGCATTATGGCTGTCATGTTGCTCGCCGCCCAAAAAGGCAGCGAACTAACCTTGCAGATTAACGGACCTGACGAAGATGCCATGGAGAAGGCACTGGTTGATTTGATTAACAACCGGTTTGATGAGGCAGAGTAATTACGCCTTGTCTTTTTCTTTCCCGAATTTCCGGCGTGTCTTGCGCATGCGTTTGAGCTCAATCAATGTCTGGACAGGACCAGATACAGCATAGGATGCCGAGATAATAAACACCATCAGGGTTGGATGCACTGCAATAGCCACGAAAACGATCACCATCAACAGCACATATAAAAATGGAATTTTTCCCTTGAAATCAACTTCCTTGAAAGATTGATACCTGACATTGCTCACCATCAGGACAGCTGCAAGAATGACAACAATTGCCGTCAATACAGACACCAGTACAGATGACCATTCATGCTGCTGGCACATGCCAGCAAATGAGGCAACAAACGCTGCGGAAAACGTGCAATTCAACCCCTGAAAATATCGTTTGTCGGCAATTTCAAGCTGGGTATTGAACCGGGCCAACCTTAAAGCCACTGCAGCAGTATAAATAAATGCAACCAGCCAGCCCACCTTTCCGAATCGCTGCAGGCTCCAGCTGTAGGTCAACAGCGCCGGAGCAACCCCGAAGGTCACCATATCCGACAAACTGTCATATTCAGCACCAAATGCACTCTCGGTATTGGTCATACGCGCAATGCGCCCGTCCAGGCCATCCGCAACCATACCAATAAAGATGGCAATCACTGCAACCTCATATTGCGCTTTCATCGAGGCAACAATGGAATAAAATGCCGCGAACAAACTGGCCGTGGTCAGCAAGTTGGGTAATAAATAAATGCCTGAATGCCTGTTTTTTTGTTGCACGACAATTAACCTTATCCGTATTGAGAATGCCATAGTATACTGTATTTTCAGAAATGAAGTGAATGATGCTATACTATTCACACTGTTTTCATTGTACAAATAGCATGACTGAACCCAAAGACAAAAAAATAGTCATCGAAGGTGTAACCAACCAGGGTAAAACCTTCCGCCCCAGTGACTGGGCTGAACGCATGAGTGGTACAATGGCAAGCTTTAAAAACAGCCGCATTCATTATTCGCCCTTGCTGCAACCCAGCACAAATCACGAAGGCTACAAATGCGTTATCCTGGATCCGAAACTCAAGGAGTCCAGCCCGCAAGTCTATCAATCCATTCTCGATTTTGCCAAAGCCAATAATCTTAAAATTTGCGGTGAGGAAGATAGCAAGGACTAGGGCAGCTTGTTGGTCAGTGTCATCACATACGACAACATCGAACTCACCGACGAAACGGTGTAATTGAAATTTACCGCAAAAATACTGGCTATCACCATGAACAATCCTTTCGAACCATGTTGTTTCCCGGGCTCGGCGGAATGCATTAGCAAAATCGTTCCCCGCACGAACCAGAGCAAGCCGGCGGTTTGAATCATCACTCTGACTGTGCCATAAATGCTGACGGTGGGAGGTTTGGCATATTGCAGGATATTATTACTGCCAAAAATCGTGTTCGACAACACTTCAACGGTAGATGGCCAATATATCAACGCCGCGCCACCAAATATAAAGGTAACGGGTAGCGCGATACCCTTCCCGGTTTGTTTGTTAACCTGAGTCAATCTGAAAAAACCATTCATGACAAATAAAATACCCAGCACATATCCAGCATCCACAATCAGGGAAGCTACCGACATCAGCGACTGGCTGATATTATTTAGAATGGTCGTCAGATCTATCATGCTCAAGGACCCATTAAATGCATGAAACCGGTTTAATGAAAATCAATTTCAGGATAATGCTTGCATTGTGTGATTTTTTCCCTATATTAGGACATTTCCTGTTAATAAAGAACGATCATGCAAGTTAAAACCTTTCCTGTCATACTGGAAGATACATTAATGCTTTCACCAAAGGTGAAGCATTTTATATTTCGCAGCACACAAAATCCGCCTTTCGATTACCTTCCCGGACAATTTATAACCATACACTTTGAACGTGATGGAAAAATGTTACGCCGCAGTTACAGTATCGCTAATATTCCTGCACATAACAATTGCATTGAATTTGCAGCGGGTTATGTTGAAAACGGACCAGGAACCGAATATCTCTTTAACCTGAAACCAGGCGACAGTATTAATATTAACGGCCCGTTTGGACGCCTGATATTAAAGGATGACAATCCAAAACGCTATGTCATGGTAGCCACAAGCACTGGAATCACCCCTTTTCGTGCCATGATCCCGGAGCTGAAACGTCGTCTGGAGGCCAACCCGGAATTAAGCGTTGTTATATTGCTGGGTGTACAAAAGCGTGAAGACACGCTCTATCGTGATGAGTTCATGGAACTGGCAGCAAGCTGTCCGCGCATCACATTCCGCGCGCACCTGAGCCGTGAATCCATCGAGGATTTGCGCGAACATGAATATCCTGGTTACGTACAACACGCTTTTCCCGAACTGAACCTTCATCCCGAATATGACCGGGTTTATTTGTGTGGCAATCCCGGCATGATCGATGAATCATTCAATTATCTGAAAGAACATGGCTTTGCCATACAAAACGTTATTCGTGAAAAATATATTTCATAAAAACCGGAGAATCCAGACATGTATTACGATGAATTATCAACGACCATGGAACATCTGCTGCAAGACGGCAAAGGCATTCTGGCTGCAGATGAAAGCAGCGGCACAATTGGCAAGCGATTTGCGGACATTGGCATCGAAAACAACGAACAAAACCGTCGCGACTACCGATTGTTGCTGGCTACAACACCTGATCTGGGCAGTTATATCAACGGCGTTATCCTGTTTGAAGAAACTTTCCAGCATAAGGATGATCATGGAAAACCCATTGCTGACTTGTTTGCAGAACAAGGCATTCTGCCAGGAATTAAAGTTGACAAAGGTCTGGTTGACCTGGCCAACACTGAAAATGAGAAAGTAACCCAGGGACTGGATGGGCTGACTGAACGCCTGTTAACCTTCAAGAAACAAGGTGCAAAATTTGCCAAATGGCGCAATGTATACTCCATATCCGATTTCACACCCAGCATAACTGCCATGAAATCCGGTGCAGAAAATCTGGCCCGTTATGCAGCCAGCTGCCAGGCCGTTGGCATTGTTCCTATTGTCGAACCTGAAGTATTGATGGACGGCGATCACAGCATTGAACACTGTGCTGAAGTCTGTGAAATGGTATTGCATGAATTGTTCCGTGCCCTGTTTGTTCACCAGGTCGATCTGGAGCACATCATTCTCAAGCCCGGCATGGTAACCTGTGGCAAGGCAATCAAGCCATTCAGCTCACCGGAAGATATTGCAGACTATACACTTAGTGTATTCCGCAACACCGTTCCAGCC
>CAZDYY010000239.1:0-3736 GCA_964509745.1 uncultured Legionella sp.
TTCAACCCCCATGTCATGCAGGCGTGTCAGCGCGCCAAGGGCACTATTGGTATGCAGGGTTGAAAGCACCAGATGTCCAGTCAGGCTGGCTTGTACAGCAATTTCAGCTGTTTCCAGATCACGGATTTCTCCAATCATCACCACATCAGGATCCTGGCGTAAAATTGCGCGCAATCCTTTGGCAAAGGTCATTTGCACTTTTGTGTTGACCTGTGTTTGACCAATTCCGGGCAAGTCGTATTCAATGGGATCTTCAATCGTCAATATATTCCGGCTTACCTGATTCAGCTCAGTGAGCATGCCATACAGCGATGTGGTTTTGCCGGAACCGGTTGGCCCTGTAACCAGCAGTATCCCGTGAGGCTGGGCAATGATTTTCCGGATAATGCGCAGCGTATCTGCCGGCATGCCCAGCAGGTTCAAATCCAGCTGGGCAGATTGCTGATCCAGAATACGCAATACAATCCGCTCGCCGTGATTTGAGGGCAGGGTGGAAACTCGCACGTCAATGTTATGGCCACCTGCACGCAGTGCAATACGCCCATCCTGGGGGATGCGTTTTTCAGCAATGTCGAGCTTTGCCATGACTTTAACCCGTGAAATGACCAGTGGCGCAATACCCCGCTGGATTTCAAGAACCTCCTGTAACACGCCATCAACACGGTAGCGCACCAGTACACGGTTTTCATAGGTTTCAATATGAATGTCGGACGCTTTTTGTTTGATGGCCTGGGTAAACAGGGCATTGAGCAGACGGATGATGGGGGCATCATCCTGGTTATCCAGCAAGTCTTCGCTGGTCTGCAACTGGCCGGCAAGCTGCATGAGATCGATGTCTCCTTCCATGCCTTCTGTTGCTGCGAGAATGGAGGATTGGGACTGGTATAGTTGTGTTAAATGATGCTGAAATGCTGCGGCATCGACCTCGCATAATTGTAAATCGCATTGCAGTAATCGCTTGATCTCGGCAAACGTTTGCAACGGTGTATTGGGCAAGTGATAGATAAGTGCCGTATTGTCCGGTTCAATCCCCGCAATTACCACACCTTGCCGTTTGGCAAAATGGTATGGCAACTGTATGGGCTTGTCTGGTGCGTCCATGGCTTAATGGGTCGCTATGGGTAGTTGTGCCCGGTTGACGAAGGGTCTGGGCAACGCTGCCTGATGCAATGGTGGAGCGATGGTCTTGTTGTTGTAAGGGTTATATATTTCCTGAGACCGCGCAATTTTCAGTTGATCCTGGCGCATATGATTATATTTGCCACCGGTGACGTGCAAGGTATCACACTCTGTGCGTAAAATATGGGGACGAATAAAGACCATCAGGACTTTCTTTTCATGGCTGACACTGTTGTGCTGAAACAGGCGGCCAATGCCTGGAATACCACTTAGAATGGGGATGTTGTTATTGTCGTTGCCAACCTGGTCCTGGGCCAGACCACCAAGCACAATGATATCCCCACTTTCGACGTGCACTGATGTAACGATAGCGCTGATATTAAACGTTGGGGTGGTGCCATTGACCTGATCAGTCGGTTCAAGCGTATCATTCCCCTGGTCGATTTGCATTTCGATTCCCTGGCCATGGGTAATCTGCGGTCTGACATACAAATGCAGGGCGACATTGACACGGTTGAAGGTGGTAAAAGGGCTGCCGGCGGCAGTGGTACCGTTTGCATTATTCGGGTAGGATGAGCTGGCAATGGATACCTGTTTACCAACCAGAATTTTAGCCTGCCGGTTATCCAGCACAACAACTGAAGGTGTGGAAAGGATGTTGGCTTTATGCTCACGCGCCAGGGCATACACCTGTGCCTGAAACTGGCTAATGGTGGTTTTTGAATTCAGAATGGCAAAGCCTGGTCTGAACGTACCGTTGCCATTGGCATCCCGGTCAGTCACGCTGCCCCATTCAACGCCAAGGCTGTTGAAATCGCTTTCATTGATTTCAGCAACCAGCGCTTCAATTAACAACTGTGCCGGTTTGATGTCCAGCTGGCTGATGACTGATCGCAAGGTGCGAATCAGGGTCATGGGGGCATTGATAATGATGGAGTTTGTATTGGGTTCAGCAATGATCTGTACGGTTGGCTTGGTTCCGCTCTCGGTTTGCGTGCTAACGCCGGTTGTATTGGGTGTGGCCGCCGGGTTGCCCATGGGGACAAGCGCCTGTCCTGAATTGCCGGATTCATCCACCAGGCTTGATGCAGGATTGGTGCTGTCCAGTGCAGGTCTTGTCACCGTCCCGATGGTGGTGCCTACCGTCCCGCTGAAGCTTGCCTGGGCAATGCCTGCGAGGATGGGAACCAGATCTTCAGCGCGTAAATATTTCAGATAAATCACTTTGGTATTGCCGTTGGTTGCGGCAGAATTTTTACGATCCAGTTGTGCGATGAGCATGCGCAGTCTGATGCGCTCGGTTTTGTTTCCGCTCAGTAAAATGGAGTTACTGCGATCATCTGCTGCCAGCATGGCCTGGTTTTGTGCGCCGGAACCTGGTTGTGATTTTATCAGGTCTTTCAACGTGTTGGCGACATCCATGGCCAGTGCGTGTTCAAGCGGCACCATATCAATTCCGTTAGAGGATGAGTTATCCACTTGCCGGATAATTTCCGCCAGCTGTTTGATGTTGTTGGCGCGTCCGGACAGGATCAGCATGTTGGATGGACCATAGGCTGAGACGCTGCTCCATTGAGGCATGAGTGGCCGCAATACCGGGACCAGTTGTTCGGCGGGAACATATTGTACCGGGATGACCTGTACCATCATGTCATCGCCATAGGGAGGATTTTTCATCTGGCTGATGAGATCAGGTGACTGGGTGCGGGCATCGATATTGGGAATAATCTTGATGATTTTGCCGTTTGGAATGGCACTGTAACCCGAAACCTGCAACATGGATAAAAAGACCTGGTACAGTTCCCTGTTTGACATGGGAGAGGCGGATACAATGGAAATCTTGCCTTGTACTCTGGGGTCTATCAGAAAATTCTTGCCTGTCACACGTGACACTTCACCTATAACGGCGCGGATATCGGCGTTTCGCAAATTCCAGATTTTATTGGATGACGATACCTCTGCACGTGCCGCTGGCCCGGATTTTTTTTGTACCGGTGTGTTAATTTTTTGAGTGGTGGATTTTTCAGGCGAGGCAGCCGGAGCGGCAACTTCTGTTGCATGCAGCATCAATGAACATAACAACATTAAAATATAAAACGCTGTAATTCGCATTAAACGACCAGATTATTTTTACTTGCGTAATGATACCGAAATTTGTGCGGATACCATAGTTTTTTTGTAACTTTTCAGCCATTTTTTCCCTTCAACCAGCCGGGCAATCATCATGCTGCTGACGGTGTTCCCCGTGACATTGAGCATCGTGGCAAGCGGGTCAATAATGATACTGATGGCGGATATGGCAATCAGCGCTGAGGGTGGAAAACCATAGACTGACAGGATCAGTAACTCCCCGAGCATGCCGCCACCGGGAATCGCGCCCATCACAGTCCCCACCAGCATGGATACGCCCAGTGCGGTCGCGATGACCGGTATCCCGGAAAAATTTAAATGAAATACCCCAAACAGGAAGGCAATTTTAATCACACCACCAATCACTGAACCATCTTTATGCATGACCGAACCCAGCGGGACTGTCGTTTCGGCAATGTATGCCGGGACACGTATGCCATTGGCTGCCACCAGACTGGCGGGAATACTGGCGATACTGCTGCATGTG
>CAZDYY010000240.1:0-3719 GCA_964509745.1 uncultured Legionella sp.
CAGAAGGCTTGAATTCCTGCCGGAAGAAAAGGTGTTAATGGAGCGCAAACTGATTGGCCGAGGTTTGACCACCCCTGAAATTTCAGTGTTGCTGTGCTACAGCAAAATCATATTGAAAGAGGACATTCTTGCTTCTGATGTTCCTGAAGATCCTTATATGGAACAATTTCTGGTTGCTTCGTTTCCCTTGCCGTTACAACAGCAATACAGTGAACAAATGCGACAACATCCGCTGAAACGGGAAATTATTGCTACCAAACTGAGTAATATTATCGTGGGCGAAATGGGTTTCAGTTTTGTATACCGTATGCAGGATGAAACGGGTGCGCCAGTGTCTTCCATTGTACGGGCCTATATCATTGCAAGAAGCGTGCTGGATATGGACACTGTCTGGGCCCAGCTTGAAATGCTGCAAAAGACGATCACGTCTCAACATCAGTCCGATATCATGATGGTGTATCTGCGCTTGTTAAGACGAGTGACGCGCTGGTTTTTACGCAGTCAGCGCATGCGAATGGATATTGGCAAATCGGTCAAGATTTTTGCGCCCGGAGTCAGGGAGCTGAAGAAAATTATCCCTGAATTGCCCAGTCAGGCTTTCCAGTCACAATTTAATGGCCACTGTGCAGAATATGAGGAAATGGGAATTTCTGATCAAATGGCACGTGAACTGACGACTGTTCGTGGCTTGTTTTCTGCAATGGATATCATTGAAATAGCTCAAAAGCAGGGCATCAAGGTGGCAACGGCTGCCGAGGCGTATTTTGGTGTGGATGAATTCCTGCAATTGAGCTGGCTTCGTACACAGATTATTACCCATGCCACAGAAAACCACTGGGAAGCATTATCCCGGGAGGCTTTGCGTGATGATCTGGATTGGCAACAACGTCAGCTGACAGCCAATATTGTACGGGATTATACAAAAGAAGGCGGGTTCACTGCCTGTCTGGATCGCTGGTCCGAGAGCCATGCTTTGTTGATTCATCGCTGGCAACAGGTTTTGACCAATTTGCAGTCCAGTAGTCTGCTGAGTTACACCATGTTTTTCGTGGCTATTCGCGAATTGCTGGATTTAACCCAGACTGCGGTTCAGGTGTCTGATAATTGTGAAGTGTTGGTGTGATGCAGTCCTTGCCGTCGTCCCGTGGTCATGCTTCGGGATGACGAGGGGATGTTAAAAAAAATCGACGTCATTATCATCGGGGCAGGTGCTGCTGGCATGATGTGCGGAATTGAAGCCGGTGCACGTGGACGCAAGGTATTCATTCTCGACAAAAGCAATAAACCAGGTAAAAAAATTCTTATGTCTGGTGGCGGGCGCTGTAACTTTACCAATTTTCACGCCAGCCACGAGCAGTATATTTCGCATAATCTGCACTTTTGTAAATCAGCCTTGAGTCGTTATACCCAGCGTGACTTTATCAGCATGGTTGATCGCCACAAAATTGCCTGGTTTGAAAAAACACTGGGTCAGTTGTTTTGCGAGGAAAAATCCAGCTTGATTGTTGATATGTTATTGAGCGAATGCAGGAAGAGCGGTGTTAACATTCAGCTGAACCAGACAGTATCTTCAGTTAAAAAATCAGATCATGGTTTTATTGTTCACAGCAATGATACGGTTTATCAATGCGATTCGCTGGTTGTCGCCAGTGGCGGGTTGTCCATTCCAACGCTTGGGTCAAGTCCTTTTGGTTATCAACTGGCCACGCAATTTGGATTAAATGTATACCCCACCCGTGCAGGTCTGGTCCCGTTTACCTTGCATACGCATGACAAGCAACGTTTTGAAAGTTTGTCTGGTATATCAGTTGATAGCCTGGTGAGTTGCAATGGCATCTCGTTTGAAGAAAATATTCTGTTTACGCACAGAGGTCTGAGTGGTCCGGCGATATTGCAAATTTCTTCATACTGGCTGCCAGGCGATACAGTGGATGTGACATTTTTGCCGCAAATTGATTTATATGCTGAATTGCTGCAGGCACGCATGGAGTTTCCCGACACCCACCTTAAAACCGTATTGTCCCAGTTTGTGGCCAAACGGCTGTTAATTGTGTTTTATGACAGCATGATGCTGGATAAACCCTTGAAGCAATTTAATGACAGGCAACTGCAGGATGCCGCCAATGTTCTCCAGCGCTGGTCCATCAAACCGAATGCCACGGAAGGATATCGAACCGCCGAGGTCACACTGGGCGGGGTTGATTGTGATGAGATATCTTCCCGGACATTCGAGGCTAAAAAGGTCCCGGGCTTGTATTTTATTGGCGAAGTTCTGGATGTATCCGGCTGGCTGGGCGGTTACAATTTTCAATGGGCCTGGTCGTCAGGATGGGCTGCGGGACAAGTTGTGTAAGCTGAGGGAGGTTCTGTCATCCAGGCGCTCCCTCCAGACAGGATATCAGGATTAAAATAGACTATCCTGATCATCCACTTCATCTGATCCACCCATATTGTATGACGGGGCTTCATCAGCTCCTGGCACATCCTTTTCCCGGAAATATTCCATGATGGCATTTTTCTGGTTGTCCTTTGCCAGCAAGCCATTGGCAGGATTGATGCGAACCGCGATAATATCATCTGGTTTTGGCATTTCCCGTTCGGGTTTGCCCTGCAGGGCAACTTTCATGAAATCGATCCAGACGGGCAGGGCGAGCCTTGCGGCATATTCATGCAAGGGATGTGGGGTGTCGAATCCTATCCAGGTGGTGACGACCAGATCCGGATTGTAGCCTGCAAACCAGGCATCAACCTGTTCGTTGGTGGTTCCGGTTTTACCGGCAATATCCTTGCGGTTCAATGATTTTGCGGCTACTGCTGTACCTTGTTGAACTACACCCATCAGAGCCGAGTTCATCAGAAAGGCAATATCAGCAGGAATAACGCGTGGTGCGATGGCATCGGTATCTGTATCAGAACATGGTTCGTTACAAACGCGTGTGGGTTTTGCCTGCAATAAAACCCGACCATCTGCATCGGTGATGTGATCGATGAGATACGGTTCTATTTTATAGCCCCCGTTCGCGATAACAGCATATGCAGCCGTCAGATCCATCGGGCTGACCGACAGGCTGCCCAGTGCCAGCGAGAGCGCATGCGGCAGGGTTGCTTTGTTGAAACCGAACTGGCTGATAAAATCAATGGCATAATCTATGCCAATATCATCAAGAATACGGATTGATACGAGATTGGTGGAGTGTACAAACGCGTCTTTCAGACGTGTTGGGCCGTTGAATTTTTGATTATCATTATGCGGTCGCCATAATTTGGCCTGGCTTGGATCGTCAATGACGATGGGTGCATCGTTTACCAGTGTGGCCAGCGTATAGCCCTTATTCAGGGCTGCAGCATAAATGAACGGTTTAAAACTGGAGCCTGGTTGACGGGTGGCCTGGGTCACGCGATTGAATTTGCTTTTCCTGAAATTGAAGCCACCGACCAGGGATTCTATGGCGCCATCTGCGGGATTCAGTGCAACCAGCGCTGCTTCTGCCATGGGCAGCTGGGTCAGCTGCCATTGATCATCCACTGGTCGCACATAAACTACATCCCCAACCGACAGGACCTGGCTGGCCTTTGTCGGAGCCCTGCCTACCCAGCCCTTTTTCAATGCGGGTCGAGCCCATGATATACCTTTCCAGTCCAGCGCCAGTGTTGTTCCACTGCGCGTTGTGGCGGTGGCTTTTTTTTCGCCCACATCGGTAATGACCACGGGTTCCAGA
>CAZDYY010000241.1:0-3717 GCA_964509745.1 uncultured Legionella sp.
CATCATGGTCATGCCAGGTGCGCGCATGTTTAGTATGGTTGCGATGATGTTGATCGACCCCATGATTGAGGAAAGCCCCATCATGTGAATGGAGAAAATCATGAAGTCGGTGCTGGGTGGCGCAAATCTTGTTGACAGTGGCGCATACATTGTCCAGCCAAAGTTCGGCCCGCCTCCAGCGTGGAACATGGTTGAGCCAAGCAGGACAAACGCAAAGGGCAGCAACCAGAAGCTCCAGTTGTTCAGACGGGGCAAGGCCATATCCGGAGCCCCAATCATCATGGGAATTTGCCAGTTAGCCATACCTGTAAATGCAGGCATTACCACACCAAACAGCATGATCAAGCCATGCAATGTGGTCATTTGATTAAAGAAATTGGGATCAACAAAACGGTGTCCCGGTTCCATCAGCTCAAGGCGTATTACGAGAGCCATTGCTCCTGCCACAAAAAAACTGAACAGGGCAAGGCACAGATACAGGGTGCCGATGTCCTTGTGATTGGTGGTAAACAACCAGCGCTTGATAAAGCCCATAACGCCCTTGCCTTGTTCCGGGCCATGATCATCATGCTCTGATGTGTGTACTGATACGTGACTCATCGCAAACCTCCAGCTTGAGCTTGTTTAACCATTTTAGGTTGTTGTGTATTGGACTCGCGAACTTTTGCAACATCCGCCGGTTGAATGATATCGCCGGTGACATTGCCCCATGCATTTCTTTCATACGTTGTAATGGCGGCAATCTCTTCATCACTGAGTTGCTCCTTGTATGGCTGCATCGCAGTGCCTGTCACACCATTCAGGATCATCAGAATATGTCTTGATATGGGTTTCCCTACTGCAACCGAGCTGCCCTTGAGTGCCGGGAACATGGGAGGAATCCCGGTTCCATCCACTTTGTGGCATGCAGAGCAGATCATGTCATATTTTTCCTTGCCAAGAGCCATCAGTGCATCACGGGTCATATTTGCCGGCAGCGGATGTTTTACAGCTGATTTACCCTGTGCTGATGCATCATATTGATCTTCAACCTTGGGCTGGGCCGCCACCCAGGTGTTAAATTCCTCATCGCTTACAGCGTGAACGACGATCGGCATAAATCCATGATTAATACCGCATAACTCTGCGCACTGTCCACGGTAATCACCCGGTTTATCAATCCATGCCCATGCTTCATGCATAAATCCGGGGATCGCATCGCGTTTTATGCCGAGTTCCGGTACCCACCATGAGTGCACAACGTCTGTTGAGGTGACCAGGAAGCGGATTTTTTTATGTACCGGCAGCACCAGTGGTTTGTCCACTTCCAGCAGGTACCATTCTCCCTTGGGTTCCTGGTTCTGGATTTGTGCAAAAGGTGTTGACAGGCTGCTGAAAAAACTGATGCCCTGATCCAGATACTGATATTGCCATTTCCACTGTGATCCGACTACCTTGATAGTGATATCCGAGTCCCTGCTGTCATCCATCTGCATCAACACCCGGGTAGCTGGTACGGCAAGTCCCACGAGGATCAGAAAGGGGATGACCGACCAGACAATTTCCAGCTTGAGATTGTCGTGAAACGACGCTGCCTTGTACCCTCTGGATTTGCGATGGTGAATGAGCGCATACAGCATGACACCAAACACCACAACGCCGATAATGGCACAAACAAGGATAGCAATCATATGCAAGTCAAAAATATCCTTGCTCACAGGGGTGACGCCCCTGAACATATTCATCTGCCAAGGATCAGCAGAGGCGAGCGCTGATTGTGCTGTTATCAATGCACAGAGCAACATCACCGCTCTGGATACGTTTAACCGGTTTAGCATGCATGTTCCCCGTTTCAAATAGTTGATTACCATAATGAATAATTACCTTTGGTTTTCGATTGACTCACTATGTATTTAACAGCGGCAATAATGTCACCCGTACTGCAGTGTTTGCAACCGCCATTGGCAGGATGCTTTTTACCTTTGATGGTTTGCTCAACAAGGACATCAAAATTTTTAGCAATCAGCGGCTCCCAGGCTTTTTTATTACCGAGGACCGGGGCACCGGACTTGCCTTCATTATGGCATGCGCTGCAGTTTTCATTATAAACAGCTTGTCCGCTGGCTGGAAATTTTTTCACACCGCCTGAAGCAAGATCCAGTCGTTGTGAGCGGGTCAATGATTTATCGAGAATATAATCCACCGATGAAATGATATCATTGTCCGAGCAAGTCACACAGGCGCCTTTGACCGGCATGCTGTTGAAGCCATTGATCGCATGGCGGTACAAACCGGTTAATCCACTGGTTTTGAGCCGCAGATACCAGTTGGCTCCATTGCCTATGCGCGGCGCTGTCATTTCACCATTTTGATGGCAAAGAATACAGGCGCTCAGGTAAACCTGTTTGCCCCGGCTCAGCGATGGTTTGGCATCGGATGGTGGCAGGCCAACCCACTCTTCGCTCTCAACGGTCTTCAGGTATTCGGCAATCGCCATGCGATCAGCATCGGTCAAATACCCAAGGCTGTTACGGTTTACATCAGCCATGGGGCCTGCGACAGGCCCTGCCTGATTGATCAGTTCATTTTTAACGAATACGTCGGCCACTTCAGCCGCACTGGCTGACTCAAGACCTTTTTTCGTGATATTTGGTGCCCAGTAACCATCTACAAATCCACCGGTCAGATAATATCGTGATTTTGGCGCGCCAAGCGGATTTAGTGGCGTGTGACACATGCTGCAGTGCCCCAGACCATCCACAATGTATTTGCCGCGATTCCAGACGGCTGTTTGATTCGGATCCTCTTCAAAATGATTGTTTGGATAGAAGAACAACAGATTCCATCCCAGCAATGTGGAGCGTGCGCCCGGTACATTAAAGGGGAACGGGAGAGGAATATTTTTTTGTTCAACTGGTGGAATACTCATGAAGTAGGCGTATAACGCTTTCGCATCGTCGTCAGAAATATTGGAAAAATATACATAGGGGAATACCGGGAAATAATTCCGGCCTTTTGGATCCTTGCCTTCTTTCAAAGCGCGGACAAAGTCAGCTTCAGTCCAGTTGCCAATACCTGTTTCCTTGTCTGGCGTGATATTGGGACTGTAGAATGTACCAAAAGGAGTGGCAATGGACAAGCCGCCCGCAAATGCAGCAGATCCGGCTTTCACGTTTGTATGACAGGCCAGACAGTCACCGATTTTAGCAAGATACTCGCCATGCTTGACCAGTTTTTCCTGCTCTGGACTGGTTACTGTTGTCGGAGGATAAACAGGATAATACGATTGAGCCGATGATTCGGCCGGGGTGTCTCCTGCCATAGCCGCAAATAGTGGAACACTGGCTACAGCCAGCATCGCGGCCAGAAGACACGGCATCACTGCGTTGTTTTTTAACAAAGAGCCCACGCTCCCTCCTTTCAACTGATCGATCTCAAGCTAATGAAATAAACCTGCGATTTTATACCTCTGGCAGTGTAACTTCAATGCTGTTCTGATATTTGAGTCGTTTTTATTCCAAACCGCTGTTATGATAATCTGAAGGTGAAATATTAAGGACAATCATGATCTACTCAAACATACTTGATGTCATCGGTCACACACCTGTGGTAAAAATCAATCATCTGGGCAAAGATCTTCCCTGTGAGCTGTATGCCAAATGCGAGTATTTCAATCCGGGCGGGTCGGTCAAGGATCGAATCGGCTATGAAATGGTTAAAAATGCAGCTCTCGCGGGG
>CAZDYY010000242.1:0-3706 GCA_964509745.1 uncultured Legionella sp.
CCGTTCTGACGTTTTTCAACTGCGATGATTAGTGCGCCGCTAACCATGCGCATGGCACGTACAAAAACAAGGCCGGTAATTCTTGGTTATAAATCACAGGGAGATACCGGTCCTTTCGCTGCCGTATATGCATTCAAAAGTGATACCATTCTGGGTAATTCAGCTGCGGGCGGACTGAATTTAGGATACAATTTCAAACTGCGTCAAGCGACAGGTGAAATCGGGGGAAGTGTTATCAGCTCACTCAATGATGCAGGTGGCATGCAAAATACCGGTTCCTTTATCTATACTACTTTTGGCGGATTTGCTTCTCCCACCAACGGCAGTGAACTGGTACACAAAGTACCTGCTGTCGACGTGCATGCAAACATTAGTTATGAACGCTATAGTTTAACTGCAGAATGGGTCAGCTCAATGGGACGGTTTCGCGCTGAGGACTTGAGCTTCAATGGACAGGGCGCCCAACCGCAAGCTGCACAGATCGAGGGCGGCATGACGTTCATGGCCTTTGACAAGCCTTCCTCCATTGGCGTCGGTTATCAATGGTCAAAGGATACGCTGGCATTAAATATGCCACCCCAGCGTATCAACGGGGTATTTAATATTTCCATCTGGAAAGATACAGTAGAAAGCCTGGAATATCGTCACGATATCAATTATGGCGTTAACCAGTATGCAAACGGTGCCGCGCCACTGGGCATTATGAATGCCAATACCCTGGGCACAGGCGGTAGTTCCGATACCGTGCTCGCACAAATTGGTGTATATTTCTAGTCATTTTGAGAAAGGATAACTATGTCAATTAAATCAGATCGATGGATAGAAAAAATGGCCCTGGAACATGGCATGATTTCACCCTTCCAGCCAGGCCAGGTGCGAGAGCGTGATGGTGGGCGAATCATTTCCTATGGTGTGTCCAGTTATGGATATGATGTACGTTGCTCAAATGAGTTTAAAATTTTCACCAACATTAATTCAGCGATTGTTGACCCGAAAGCGTTTGACCAAAACAGTTTTGTTGATGTGGTGTCCGATGTTTGCATCATCCCTCCCAACTCGTTTGCACTGGCCCGCACCGTGGAATATTTCCGTATTCCACGAAACATTTTGACTATTTGTCTTGGCAAGTCAACCTATGCCCGATGTGGAATCATTGTCAATGTAACGCCACTGGAACCCGAATGGGAAGGACAGGTTACGCTGGAATTTTCCAATACGACAAATTTGCCTGCCAAAATCTATGCAAATGAAGGTGTGGCACAAATGATTTTTCTTGAAGCAACCGATGTTTGTGCTGTTTCTTACCGGGATCGCGGCGGTAAATATCAGGGACAAACCGGGGTAACGTTGCCAACGACGTGACATGATTCCATGATAACGACCGTAGCCTGGTCAACATGGCGATGAACACAATGAAACATGTGAACGATCAGTCATTTTCGATACGGGGTTTTTCCCTGGTTGAATTAATGATTACGATAGCAATCATTGGTATTTTAGCTGCCATTGCCATCCCTTCATACCAGAATTACCTCCGGCGCGCCTATTACAGCGAAATAGTACTCGCCACCAGTCCATATGTGGTCAGTGTGGATGAATGTGTTATCTACCTTGGAACATTTACCGGCTGCAATGCTGGAACAAATGGCATACCGGCAGCCATCACAACGGCAACAGGTGCTGTCAGCTCACTGACAGTAACGGATGGAGTGATTACCGTTACACCTGTTGCAGCGCATGGTATTCTGGCAACTGATACATACACAATAACCCCAACACAGAATGCCGCGGGCACAATAACCTGGGCTTCATCAGGCGGTGGTGTTACAAACGGGTATGCTCAATGATATTTAGTTAATCTTCAATAGCATATTTTTCACGTGCTGCATTGATCCTGTCACGCAATCCCTTCCCGGGCTTGAAGTGAGGGCTGTGTTTCGGCAAGGTTAGAACACGCTCACCAGTTTTTGGATTATGCGCGTTGCGTGGTGGCCGGTAATGCAAGGTAAAACTGCCAAAACCCCGTATTTCTATGCGCCGGCCTTTAATGAGAAAGTCCTGCATCAGATCAAGGACATGATTAATGCCATCAGCCACCTTGACTTCCGATATATCTGTCATTTTTCTGGCAACATTTGCAATCAGCTCAGACTTAATCATACCGACTCCATTTATCGTATTGTATTAATAATATTCTATTAATATGACATTTAAAAGATTATCAGGAGACATTTTTACGTTGCTGGATAAAAGCACGAACCATCCCCCAGCTCATTTGTACAGTAGTAATTTTTATTACAGTAAAGGCGTTTGATTTTAATGCCTTGCTGGTGGTAATCACTGTGACACAGTTAACATATTGCTCCAGTCGCTGGCTTATTTCAAGCCAGGTTTGTCCGAAATATCCTGTCGCATTGATAAAAATCAGGGTCGCATCACGGTAATCGGCATGTAAAAAATCATCGTTGATAAACTTTACCTTGCTGGCCATGATCTTGTAATCAGGAATAAGGGACAACGTCTCCTGTTGTTTGCAAGCGGTATCATGCAGCAGGGTAAATAATTCAATACCACAACTCTTTTTCACCTTAAATACTATGGCACAAGCAAGAACCGCTTTCCCTGTACCGCTGCCCAAATCATAAAACACCGTATTTTCCCCGGGATTTGCCAGCGATAGCAAAGCAATAAACGATGTGAAATCAATTTCTCCATAAACATAGTCGATGGCATCATGTTGTCTGCGCGCCTCTCGTGAGAGAGCAAATCCATCAACCCCTGAATACAATTGTCTGTAGACCGGTTCATGCGTGTCCAGCGCCAACGCTTTTCGCCAGCGTTTGATCGCTGACGGTCGCCAGCGTAGATAGCATATTACCGTCAGCACTATGAAAAAAACCAGTACAATCCACATGGATTATCACATTAGCCCTTGGGCTTTCATCCACTCATCGCTGGCATATTTAGACATGTAATTACGTATCGAGTCCGGAAAAATCACCAGGCATTTTTGTCCCTGTTTCAAAGTCCTTGCCGCCTGCAGAGCACCCCACATGGCGGCTCCGCTGGATCCACCCACCAGCAGGCCTTCCTTTTCAATCAGCTGCCGCGCAGTGGTAAAGGAATCTTTATCGTTGGTCTTGATATAGTCATCAACCAGACTGTTATCCAGCACGTCAGGGAAAAAATCATAGCCGATTCCCTCAACCAGGTACGGCTTGATTTCATCCCCGCCACCAAGAATTGAACCAACCGGATCAACACCAATAATTTTAATTTCGGGGTTATGTTCTTTCAGTCGTCTTGCAATGCCCGTTATCGTGCCTCCAGTGCCAACACTGCTTACAACCATATGCAAATTATCACCAAAATCATCAATGATTTCCTGGGCTGTGCCATGATAATGTGCATTCGGGTTATCAGGGTTGGCGTATTGATCGAGAATGTGCGAATCCGGAATTTGCCTGTTCAGCTGGCGTGCCAGTGAAATATGGCTGTCAGGATCATGCGACGCTGCTTCAGAGCGTGTACGGTAAATTTTGGCTCCCAGTCGCTCAAGTACAACCTGTTTTTCATGACTCATTTTTTCGGGCATGGTAATAATCACATGATACCCGAGAACCGCACCCGCAAGCGCTATCCCGATGCCGGTATTGCCAGAGGTAGGCTCAATCAGGGTATCTCCGGGTTTAATGCGCCCCGCGAG
>CAZDYY010000243.1:0-3694 GCA_964509745.1 uncultured Legionella sp.
GTACCTGCCTGTCATGGCGCACGGCGTACAAGCCATGTCCATTGGCTATTTGACACAGGGTGACGAGGCACTCATCTGGCGTGGTCCCATGCTGGCCAAATCCCTGATTCAAATGCTGGATATCACCCGCTGGGATGACCTTGATTATTTGCTGATTGACTTGCCCCCGGGTACAGGCGACATTCAGTTAAGCCTTGTACAAAAAATCCCGCTCACGGCGGCAGTGGTCGTCACCACACCCCAAAATGTCGCAACACTGGATGCGCAGAAAGCCTTGAAAATGTTTGATAAAACCAGTATTCATGTGCTGGGCATTGTGGAAAACATGTCCCAACATATTTGCAGTCAATGCGGTCATCAGGAAGCTATATTTGGCAGTGGTGGCGCTGAAGCATTATGTGAATCGCAACACTGCACCTTGCTGGGTCAACTCCCTCTGGATAGCCGAATCACCGCCGAATGCGATCAGGGCAGACCCACAGCAAGTGCTGGTACGGATGAACTGGCGATGTCATTTATCAAAACTGCCATGCATACAGTCATTGAATTGAGTAAAAGACCGTTAAACTATGCAGACAAATTTCCACCGGTTGTGGTTGAATAGCCACAACCCGGGATGCCTTGTGAAACAATCTCGTCATGCCAGCTCGTCCTGAAAAGTACCGCACAGGAGTTTATGCCCCCGCCTGTTTCTCCCGCAAATAATCTTTCACGGTGACAATCCGTCCCGAAATCCCCAGTTCTTGCTCAGCCTGTTGCAACGCGCGTTGCTCGCGTTCCATGGTCCTGGCATCATTCATGTCCCATACCACCTGAATGATCTCTCGCTCACCCTGCTTGTCGATGGTAACAAAATCAACTTCATAGCCGTCTGCGGTATTATAAAAAAAGACCTCCTTTTTCTGCCGGCGCAAATCAAGATAAACCTGGTTTTCCAGAAGCTTTCCATAGGCATCTTTGATTTTTAGTGAAGTCGCATTTATCAGGCCATTGTCAACCGCATAGATTTTTTTAGGTGTATTTTGTCTTGCCCGGGCTGACTCACAGTATAATGGCACGGTAAAGGCAAGCCAGGCATCTTCAATATAATCCATGTAACTATAAATCGTATCTTTCCCGATTTTATAACCCTGACTGCGCGTATCATTATAAAATTTATTCACCGAAAATGGGGCAGCAGCATTACTTAGCAACGTGTTAATCAGGTATTTTAACAATGCAATATTTGTCACTTTGTGACGCTCTACAATATCCCGCAGAATGACGGTGTCAATATAGCCTTGCAATGTCTCCCTCCACTCATTGGGTGGCATAAATTGCACGCCGGGAAAACCCCCTTTTTCAAAATAGCCCAGCAAATGACTCTGCATAATATCAAAAGCCTTTTGTCCAAATGGCTTGCCGGGTATATCAAGCTGATGCGCTGTCAGGTATTCACTGAAACTATAGGGCCAAATTTCAATGGAGAGTGATCTGCCCCGCAATGATGTAGCAATTTCCGAACTTAATAACTTGGCTGAAGAACCACTGAGAAACAGTTGCACGTTTTTCGACTCATGATATCGTCGTACCACTTGCTGCCAATCGGGAATATTTTGCACTTCATCCAGAAACAGATAGCACCTGCGATTATAGTTGTCGGGAAATATGGAATAAAATGAATCCAGCAGTGCCCCCATATCTTTGGCACTCATCGGCAGAAGCCGTTCGTCTTCAAAATTGATCAAAAGAATTTGTTCTGCAGAAATCCCCTGATCCAGCAAGGCATTAATGGTTTGATACAAAAACCAGGATTTGCCCGATCGCCGCATGCCGATCGCAACCTTGATCATTTGTTCTGATTGAGGGAAGGAAAACTCTCGCTGGACACTATTCCGGGCTCGTTGAACAATATCAACCGTCTCTTCAAACAAGGTTTCAATTAATGGATGCATGGTCTGATTATATCCTTTTCCAAAAGGATACTATATAGCAATAATATACTTATGCACAAGGATACCTGGTCTTTCCATAAAAACTTTCAGTTACTCAGCCTGATCCTTTTTCCCAAGCCCTGCCAGACATATGATCAACAACAACGGCATCAGTACATCCAGCCAAAACCATGAACCTGCATTGCCGATTGCAAAGTTATGATTAACCAGCATCTGGTACACATGCCCTGTCGCATCGCCCCACAACCAGCACGTATTCCCAATCACTGTGGCCAGACGAAAACCATAGCTCGCTGTAAACGCAAGAATCGCCATGACACCAAAACCCAGATTCGCCATGGCGACTTCGTATTGAAAGGGATTATTGGTCCAGCCAATGGTTTTTGCGGTAAATTCAGGAAAAAATGCATGCATGATAAAGGCATAAATTGCTGTCATTCCCAATGGCAAGAGTGTCAACCAGCGAAAAGACAATTCGGCAAGAGGAATGGATTTGTTTGACTGTCGATTCAGCAGGATGATGCAGATGGCAAGTAACAGCATGATTAAACCAAAGTTACCAAGGGTAAAGGCGATGATTGTGTACACTGGATTCCTCCTCAGGCTGAACGGATTCTGGAAATATATAAACACCGCAATGATAATCACGCCGGAGCATTACGATTTCCTTGCAAGGCCTCAAGATTTGCCAGATGTTCCATGGATTCGTCAAGCGATTTCATCAGCTTGTACGATGTTGGACCCTGATAATAGTTGAAGAAATTCCGCCTGCCGGTTATGGTTTTGGCCAGTGGGGTACCGGAATCAGCCATCAAATCCGGCGATCCTGTTGCGGTGCTGATCAGATGATCCAGCAAGTTAAAGAATGATTTAAAGAGACAAACCAGAGCATCGTACAGCTTGATCTGCGGTGAATCCTTTTCAAACTGATTGTTGTTAAAGATCTGATTCAAATGTTTTCTGCAGGTTTTAAAATTAATTTCTCCCGATTGAAGCTTCACGAGCTCGTCAATCAGGCCTGACTTTAACTGTATGTATTTCTGATTGGCATTGTCTGATGATGAATTGAGTTCATATTTCACATCATCGATCATTTGATAAGTACCGGAAGATTCTTCCAAAGACTCCACAATGCCTGCAATAATCTCTTTGGACAGATCGATTTTCTCTTTTGCCTCTGTCAAATCGAAACTACTTGAGTAGCTTACAGACACAATTCGTGAAGAGCCATCATCGAAGCGGGACTTCACATTTATGTAATTAAGGAATGATGAAGACTTAAATTCAGGAAAAAACTGCGCTAACCGGTTAAATTCCTGTTCTGCCTTTTTAAACAAGGCAGCGCATTCATCATCCAGCAGTCCAGATATTTGCTGCTTGCCCCTTGCTTTCGGCGGACATTCAATGTCTACCCAGTATAGACAATCAATAAGACACTCGTTTATTGATTTCATGGCTTCCAGGTTTTTCCCCACTGCAAGCCACTGTGATGAAGCATGCAAACCTGCTTCCAATATTTGTTTTACATCAGAAATGTATTGAGGTGTTATCATGGATAGCTCCAAAGGATGAATATGTATTGTGTTGTCAGTCTCAACCTGTGTTTCATAAGTATACTTCATGTTGCTTATTATTGCATACTATTGAATATAGCATATACTACTCTTACAAGCATCAAAAGGACACCATCATGCAAGGGACTGACTTTCTGCTGAATGCTTGTAAGAGTAGTATATGCTATATTCAATAGTATGCAATAA
>CAZDYY010000244.1:0-3472 GCA_964509745.1 uncultured Legionella sp.
GTCTCGTTGTGGTAACATCTTCATATAATCATTTTCGGAATTAATACCATGAGCCATTTGCCAAACTGTCCACAATGCAATTCAGAATATACCTACGAAGATGGCGTGCTGTATGTTTGCCCTGAGTGTGCTCATGAATGGAGCAAGGATTCGGCAGACGTGATGGAGGAAGCTGCCCGGGTTTTTAAAGATGCCAACGGCAATGTGCTGCATGACGGGGATACTGTCACGGTCATCAAGGACTTGCCGATCAAGGGTTCATCACTGGTGGTGAAGGTTGGGACCAAAGTCAAGAATATCCGTCTGGTGGATGGAGATCATGATATCGATTGCAAAATCGATGGCATCGGCCCAATGAAGTTAAAATCCATGTTTGTGAAAAAGGTTTGATGGCGATTGAACCCATAACCGCCCTCGTACCCGGGCTTCAGCCCGCAGGCCGTGCGCCGGCACAGGATGTTGATAGCGAGTTTGAAGCGGTTTTGTTGCAATCCATGCTGAAAAGTCACTGTATTGATCAACACTTTACCGCCCATTTCAGTACATTTGACAGCTACTTACCGGCAGACATGTCCCGCCGACCCGTTTTGACAAGTCCTGCGCAGAATGAGCCGCATGTGCCAGACGCTGCCGTAGAGTCAACAACGGTAACAGATCAAGGCAGCGATGATTTTGTGCAAGCCATCTGGCCGTATGCAAAACAGGCCGCCAGTATTTTGGGGCTTGATCCCAAACTACTGGTTGCCCAGGCCGTACTTGAAACCGGCTGGGGGCAATCGATCATCAAGGGTACAAACAATTTATTCAACATCAAGGCAACTGGCAACGCTCCGGCGGTGCAGACCAATACCACGGAATATATCACCGATACACCCGTTAACATGCTCGCATCATTCAAAAAATACCCGTCTGTTGAACACAGTTTTCATGATTATGTTGCGTTGATGCAGGGCGCCCGTTACAAGACCGCCATGGAAAATTCACAAAACCCCGAACGCTATGTGCATGCCCTGCAAGATGCCGGTTATGCAACCGATCCGGAATATGCCAGGAAAATCCTGTCTGTTTATCACGGCGAGGAGTTGCAGCGGGTGTTTGCGAAGTTGTGACCAGAGTCCGTAAATATCAATCCTGGTTTGCTGCGTTGCTGCGTGACTCCAGTTCACGTAACAGGTAATTCGCCTCTTTCAGAAAATCAGGAATGTCATTGAATATTTCAATGGCTTTGCTTTGATCATAGGTATGGCCGGTGGTACCGCGTTCCTGACGATAACGCTTCCAGGTAGAAAGACTGGATAGCAACAGACCACGATCACATGCCTCCCTGATGAGATCTGCGAATGATAATTCACTGACCTCTGCGGGATTTATCATCACTTGTGTGAGATACCGTTTAATCATTTTAACCGACAACTCATAGGTGAATTCAAACGCTTGTATAGCGGCTGCTCGCAATTGCAATACCAACCCGGCATCCTGCTGTACCAAATCAGAATGGAAATAATAAAGACTGTTTTCCAATTGCAGAATGGCATTTTTCAATGAGGTTGTATCCAGTTTCAGATACGTTTAGAAATAATATTTCCTCACAATGCATTGAAATCAAGCTGCACTAAACCATTACAATACCATCCGGAAAGACCTCGAACTTCACATTCAATGCAGGTATACATCCAGACGTGCACTGCCAGATACCAGAATATGAATATTTTTCCCCCAGGAATCGAAAAATCCTTTTAAAAAATTTTTCCAGTCAGGGTGTTTATGAATTTCATCAAAAACGATGATGGGTTTTGCGGGTAATAGTTGGTTCAAGCCGTTCTTTTCGATAATCATGGACGGACCTGATAAAATTAAATGTCGATGATCTTCGTTATCCCAGTTCAGATATACAAATCGATCGGATAAATATTCAGTATGCTGACTGACAGTTGTTTTTCCTACCTGACGTGGACCGGAAAGAAATAACATCTCTTTATCTGCATATAGATGATGTTTTATCAAGGCATCGTATATTCTTTTCGTCGTAAAATAATCACCGACCTTGCCGGAAGAGCAGAACACTTTGATATCAATTTATTTGACCGAAAACAGGGCTTCTCGTTCATTCTTGTCTGAAATATATGTCAACAGACCACGATCACAAATGCCTGTTATGGTCGAAGTCGCGGCGGTGATTGTTCAGGATTTGTTTGGTCACTTTCATTTCTGAGAGATCTCATTTCATTTTTAAAAAAATACGTTTCCAATAAATCCATTTTGTCACTATGTTTAGACGGTCTGGACAATCCGGGCAAAAACATCAGGCAATTTCTTGTGTGAGTCAGTGCTGTCAGAATGAAAGAAGAAATGGGGTTGTTTTTTTTGTAGATAAGCTCGTCAGCAAAGAGGGATGGTAGAGGATGTTTGGCCAGAGCCTCCAGAATGGCTTGCGCCCTATCGCCGTTCAGCACACCTGCTGTTTGAAGGGTGGCCAGGACGCCGGCAAGGCTGGTCGGGTTTTGATGTTTTTCAACCGTCTTCAGAATGGCCTGTGCCATGGTGCCGGTCAGCAAACCTGCTGTTTGAAGGGTAGCAAGGGCGTCAACAAAGAGATATGGGTCTGGATGTTTTGCCACCGCTTCCAGAATGTCTTGTGCCATGGCGCTGGTTAGCAAGCCTGATGTTTGAAGTGGGTCATGGACGTCAGCAAGGTAGTCCGAGTTTGGTTGGTTTGCGACGGCCTCCAGAAAGGTTTCCACTTTGTCGCCGGTGAGCAACTTTGCTGTTTGAAGGATATCAAGGGTGTGAGCGTAGTAACACAGTTTGGGATGTTTTGTAACAATCTTCAGAATGGCTGGCGCTTTGTCTCCTGTCAGTAAACCTGATTCTTGAAGGTTGCTCAGGCTATAAGAAAAATAGAACGGCTCTGGATGTTTTGCAACAGCTTTCAGAATGGCTTGTGCCATGCTGCCGGTTAGCAAGCCTGTGTTGACAAGGGCATTGGCAAGACCGGACGGCTCTGGATGTTTTGCCACCGTCTCCAGAATGTCTTGCGCCATGCTGCCGGTTAGCAAGCTTTTTGTTTGAAGGGTGACAAGAGCACGGGCAAGGCCGGACGGGTGTTGATGTTTTGCCACCGCCTCCAGATTGGCTTGCGCCATGGTGCCGGTCAATAAGCCCGCTGTTTCAAGGGTGACAAGGGCGTTGGCAAGGCTGGCTGGGTATTTATGTTTTGCAACAGTCTCCAGATTGGCTTGCGCCATGGTGCCGGTCAGCAAGCCTGCTGTTTGAAGGATATCCGACAAGTCAATGTATCTTTGTAATCGGCTTGATGCGTTTTTTCTCAGCGATGCAATACGCTTAGCTCTTTCGTCTGGAGAACATTGCATGACAAGCAGAAATTCCTGTGTCTCAATTTCATCCATCATTTTTTTACATATTTCTTCCATCGCTTCCGCTGCAGACTCCTGCGAAATCCCGCGGGTGGCCG
>CAZDYY010000244.1:3482-3693 GCA_964509745.1 uncultured Legionella sp.
GAGATGGCGGCGAGCAGGTCGTTGGCGGCTTCTCTGAATTCAGGGTGTTGTGGATTGGATATGCCGACCAGTGCGCTACGGAGCTCGCTGAGTTGCTCCAGGGAAAGCCTCTCAAAGCCAGATGATTCATAGGTTAATATGAGTTGAAACAATGCGCTGTCGCGTTCAGTCAGGCCCTGATAAATCAGCGACATGGATTGGTCAGCATTCG
>CAZDYY010000245.1:0-3679 GCA_964509745.1 uncultured Legionella sp.
TGGATCACAAATCGTATCGGAAATGTTTAATTGATCAATACCGGTCACCGCAATGATATCGCCAGCGCGTGCTTCTTCAATCTCAACGCGGTCAAGTCCCTTGAATCCGAGCAACTGCAGTAAACGCCCACTGCGGATATTGCCGTCCTGATCGATCACTTTAACCTGTGCCTTGGCATTCACGTGTCCGCGGTTTACACGGCCAATGCCGATGGTGCCCACATACGAGGAATAAGCCAGAGAGGTGATTTGCATCTGGAATGGACCTTCTGCGTCCACGTCTGGTGCTGCAACCTTGTCAACAATGGTTTGCAACAACGCCGTCATGTCTGTAGCGTTGTCTTCCAGATCAAGTTTGGCAAAACCGTTCAGTGCCGAGGTGTAAACCACCGGGAAATCCAGTTGTTCGTCATTGGCACCCAGGTTATCAAACAGATCAAACACCTGATCCATTACCCAGTGCGGTCTTGCGCCGGGACGGTCAATTTTATTCACTACCACAATCGGGTTCAGACCACGGGCAAATGCTTTCTGGGTTACAAACCGGGTTTGAGGCATTGGGCCATCTACCGCATCGACCAGCAACAGAACACTGTCAACCATCGAAAGAATTCGCTCAACTTCACCACCAAAGTCGGCATGGCCTGGCGTATCGACGATATTGATCTGGTACCCGTTCCAGTGTACGCAAGTATTTTTTGCAGTAATGGTGATTCCGCGTTCCTTTTCCAGTGCGTTGGAATCCATCATCCGCTCAACGACAGGGGCGCGTTCATTCAGGGTACCTGTTTGTTGTAATAATTTATCAACCAGGGTTGTTTTACCATGATCGACGTGAGCGATAATGGCGATGTTGCGAATTTTTTCAATCATAATGACCTTCAATTAACGAAAATACGGGGTTGCATACAGGCGTTTAAAAGACAACTACTTGTGCATGGATTTAACATTGTACCATAAATTCCGGTAAATCCACTTATCTGCCCAATAATCGTCGCAAAGTATACGATCCCGATTTGGACATCAACCTGAACACCCTCTTTTTACTCATTTGCGCACGATAGCTGGACTGCCCGCCAAACACACTCATAAAGCAATCGATCCCGGCAGTAGTGGTTAAATATGGCAAAACGGCATTGCGATATTTGATTGCAAACCACGACAGAATGCGTGCATAACGAAAATCCTTGCCGATTTCCCGATGAAACAATCCATCATACTGTTTAATCACCTGCCATTTACCGGATTTGAGTGCTTTAGCCAGCACGGTTGCAACCAGATAACCGTTTTTTATCGCCGGACGAATGCCTTCCGCTGTCAATGGATCAACGCAGCCGGCAATTTCACCGGCCAGCATGATCGAGCCATGCACCAGTTTTTTACGACCACTATACAACTGGATAGGATGGCCATGCATATGCTTTTTATCCGGTGTATCCACATTAAACTGTTTGATGAACTGCTTTAGTTTCCCCGGCAGACCTGTACCATCTTTTTGTTTGCCCTTGACAAGACCACCAATCCCGAGAGACAAGCCATCCGCCTTGGGAAAATTCCAGGCATAACCACAATCATCGTAATCAAAATTGATATGCAGGGTATCATCGGTTTTCTCAACATAATGCTCGTACTCAAGCCCTGCGAACACTTTATTATCGGGTGCAATCCCCAGTTTTCTGGCCAATTTTCCACGACCACCCTCGGCTATCACCACCACATGGGCTGAAAAATCACCTGCACTGGTTTTCACAAGGGGATGAGCCTGCATTGACTCAATATCCGTCACCTGGCACCCGGTCATCGTTTCCACGCCAGCCTCTATGGCTTTATTCAACAAAAAGTCATCGAATACGGCCCGGCGAACCATCAGGACTTCACCGTTTTGCGAAGTCACCCGTTTGCCATTTGCGACCATCTCAAATGCTGTGCAGCGATCATTGATGGCATCAGTCAAATCAAAATCCAGATAATTGGCCACTTCGGGAGAAATTCCACCCCCACAGGTTTTATCACGTGGAAAAACAGCTTTATCTAGCAAAAGCACCCTTGCCCCGGGATGCATGCGCTTCAGATTAAAGGCACAACTGGATCCGGCAGGGCCTGCACCAACAATAATCACATCATATTGAGTCGTCATATTTATTTATATCCTGGTCATCGTCTTCCCCGGGGTGAATTATCCAATATTTTTTTAAAAAAAACCCGCATATTTTCAAATATGTTGCTAAACTTACAATGAAGAACATAAATAAAGGCGGGCATCATGAAACACTTGATCTTGCACCCCACCGATATCAGTCAATGGCATGCATTGGTAAATGAAGCACAGGCGTCTACTCGTCTGATTTTAAATGAACACACGGAAAGTTATCTGGTATTTACCCTCATGCGCTATGCCCAGACAAATCGCCTGATGGAGTCTGTTGTCGCTCTGGATTTTCTTGACTCCATGCATTCAACCGGTCGACGACAGATTGAACTGTTGCGTGACGTCGGTGATAAAAGCCTTCTGCTGTGCGGGCTGTTCCCGGGAATGGCAGAAAGGCATCATGTCGGACTGAGTTATTTCAGCGACATGGGACAGGCTGCGTATTTAACTGCAGGTGAGCTGCAGGAAGCTGCGCTGGGCGAATTGTATTTACAACTCAGCAATCAATTTACCACCATGCAGCAAATTCTTCAGGCCATGCGTGGTGATTATATCCAGTTATCTCAACAGGATGAGGGGATTATTGCAAACACGGCCATGCCGATACATTAAGGTCGTGGCAGTTGATCGTCATCATCGAATGGAAACTGGAGATCATTATCGGCATCCGAACTGTCAGGAGCGGTATGCTCCTGTGAATCTGAGTGGTCTGTCGAAGGCTCCTGAACCACAGTCCCCGGTGAGGTTCGCCAGGTTAATGAAATATAATCAGGAATAGTGCAACCGGCCACACCCAGATATGCCTTCACATACCTGGCCGACACGTCATGCAATGCCCTGGTAAAATCATCATCTTCCAGGTAATCATCTCCCACTTCTTTACCATCACGCAGCTCTTTATACCTTTCAGATAAGTCTGCAAATGTCGAGGTAATACACTGGTTAACCAGCGACTCCCTTTTTTTCGGGCTACCAACTATATTATCTGGAATAAATTCATTAATTTTCTCATGAACAAGTTGATATAGATTTTTCATTCGGGAACCCCTGGCATGTCCGTTTACTGTTAGTATAGTTGAAGAAAGGCAACTTGTTATACAGCAGCGCTGTATCTGGATGATTTTAGCGTATAATGCGTTTTTTTTCACGGATCCTGCCTATGAAACTCAACCCCCAGCAAATGGCTGCTGTTAAATATATAGATGGACCGTTACTGGTTCTGGCTGGTGCGGGTAGCGGCAAAACACGCGTAATCACACAAAAAATTGCTCATTTGATTGAAACATGTGGTTATGCTGCACACAATATCTCGGCAGTAACCTTTACCAACAAAACCGCGAATGAAATGCGCAACCGGATTGCACAGGTGCTCCCGCCGGCCACCCGGCGCGGTTTGAAAGTGGCGACATTTCATACCCTGGGTTTGAGCATCCTCAAGCGAAGCGTTGCCCACTGTGGTTTGAAACGCGGGTTTTCCATTTTTGACAGCGAAGACTGCCTGCAAATGTTGCGCCGGTTTTTACCCCCTGC
>CAZDYY010000246.1:0-1000 GCA_964509745.1 uncultured Legionella sp.
TTCATGAGTTGTTGTAGATAGTGGTCTATGGTATCAATGGTATTGATACAATTTTCATTATCCGGCCTGACATTTTTTAATTCAGTTAATAGTGTACAGCAATTGTCCAACAAGCTCGTAGCGCTATTCAACTCGGCTGAGCTCCAATTCTTAAATTTTTCTATATTTTCTTCTTCCCAGTCCACAGCCACAGCTTGTTTGACAAGCATCATAACATTGGGGTTATTATCCAGCTCTTTGTTTAACTCTTGTACTACCATATCAGGAGTTACAGTTGTGTAAGTTTTCAGCAGCTCGTTTTCAATACGGCTTTTTGCCTCTTCTTCTATGTGGTTTTTAAATGCACCGAAAGAATCGTTGAAACGGTTTTTTGAAAAATTAAACGACATTTGATCTTTAATCTTTATAGCCATGTTATCTCTCCCGTATATTTTAAAGATAAATTCCATGTCGACTAAAATACAGCCGTTTAATGTCATTATAGACTATACTGAATAAAACATGATCTGAATTTACCAGGGACGAATATGCCAGCCGAGATGTTGTATATTCACTCCGCTGATTTACTGGATCGAATGATCACCGTGTTTGATCCGGGTAATCATGCAAGAGAATTGCTCCGTAATTTTAGTGAGCTGGGGCAGATCGATATGATTGCAGCGGGCACAAAAGAAATTACCTTTATTGGACATAGCTCTCAAAATATTCTTCGCTCAGGGTATCAAACTGCAGGATTTGATCCGGATTCTCTGGCAAAGAGAATAGCGAACAAATTTCGCCAGCAGGATAAAACATACCTGGAGCATTTTTACTTTATTTCATGTGAGGCAGGTCTTGGAACGCCATCATTTGCCGAGGCTTTTGCGGCAAAAATGCGCTCACTGGGATTTGTTCATTTACAGGTTCATGCAATCTTTCCTCCGGATAGTCCGGTATCTGTTCCAGCCATGATTGTTGAAACACTGTCTGATGAGAATACAACACCGGATTTGCTGGAGAT
>CAZDYY010000246.1:1010-2233 GCA_964509745.1 uncultured Legionella sp.
CAACTCTTTTTATTACAAGTCTCTGAAAGATGAGCGTCGTGATGAACTGATTAACCGCCGGATAGAGCAAATTAACCGGCTCATTGATAAATTCAGGGAACGTTCTGCAAAACGTGCGGAGCTGATAAAAGAAAGAACGGAATTGTTACAGGAGCAATTTGAACTAAGGCATTACACTTGTCTGAATGTAAATTACAGGGAAGAAATGAACCTGCCGCACAATACAATTTCCGCCGGAGGGCTAGTCCGGATGTCAAACCCCGTCGGTATTGCCATTCCCTGGTTAATCAGAAAAGCAGATCGGGCAAGCAGCGATGAGGATTATGAGCGGATCAATGGCGTGATTCAGCTGTTGAAGGCAGCGCCGGGTCAATCCAGGCAATCTATTGTTAATATCATGCATAGCCATTTAAATACGGATTCAACAGAATATGCGGAGATGCAGCAGGAATTAAAATCGTTGTTGCACTATCATGATTTGTTTGAAGCCTGGTTGACGTTAAATCAATCCGCGGTACATCATGATGCAAACATATTGATGGAGCATCTAAAGGATAGTTTAAATGCATCTGCATCCATGAATGATAAATCCCGCAAGCTTGCAAGGGAATTAAGCTCAAGACTGGAAAACTTTATTACAGCCTGGGAGACGACTATCATTCATCATCTTGAGAAAAACGGGGGATCCTTGCCAGATGAGGCGCTATTCAAGGCCGATTCACAATTATCTCAAGCTTGCTGCGATGCAATTAAACAATATAAAACCAGGCTAAAGGGTTTGCCTGATGTGTATGAACAAGGCAAGACAATGATTAATCTTTTTACAAAGACCTACCTGCATACCGAGTTTTTCAAGCTCAAAGCGGCAATGGCTGAACAAAAAAGCGATCTGGAAAAAGCCATGGAGACACTGGAGCGATCCTGGTTGATGAAGGGGGGTAGCTGACTCTCCGCGAGTGGTTCGCGGAGAGTCACTCCGCTCAGGCACTCAGGGAGTTTGATTGGTCTTGATCCAGTGCTGGTGCCGAATTTCGGGCGACATGATCCGGTTTCCGGTTCACCCATGTATAAATGTTTTTTGAAACAGGATAGCTCGAGCTGTTCTCCAGCGCGATACTGGCGTTTAATTCTTTATACAATTCTGGCAAACGATTGATTTGCGCTTCTTCATCCGGTGTTGCCAGAGTGCTCATATCAACTTTGGTGATGGATGGATTGGCTCG
>CAZDYY010000246.1:2243-3676 GCA_964509745.1 uncultured Legionella sp.
AGAAGTCCAGTCCAAAACCAATGATAAAGTCATTCGCGTGTATTTTAAAACCACTGTACATCGGCACAGGCGGTGCGATGGCGCGGGTTTTATCCTTGTCAACCAGCACAACCAAACCTACCTGGCTGGCGCCGAGTTTCAGCAGTTTTGTCCTGACTGCATCAAATGTGTTGCCGGTATCATAGACATCGTCAACCAGGATGATATTTCGACCGGCCACTTCAATTTTTGGCATGGCTTCAATGACAACATCACCAACAGTTGCTCCATGGTAGCTTTTTGTTCTCATGGTGGTGAACTGAAAGGAATAATTCTGTGCGTTCAGCTCGGCAATCAGTGCACTGAAGGTGGGTAGTGCGCCGTCCATGATGCCCACGAGCAAGGGGTTATCAATGGATGCTGTGGTCAAGTCGCTGGCAATTGTTTTAATGCGTTTTTGGATATTTTCTGCAGAAAGCTCGGTGCCGTCGGTGTCGATGACGGGAGTTGAGCCGTTATTGACACGGTCAGCAATGGTTTTTTTCAAACCTTCAATTGCATTGATGTCGGCTTGAATTTCGTTTCTATTTCTCATACAACACTCCATGGATTTTATGTATTGATTTTTGTGACTGTTCGCGATAGCCCAGGGACAAGCAGGGCTTGTTGATAATTTGCCTTTCAGGCCCCGAAGTTCTGCGAGCAAGTCGCTGGACTTCGGGAAAGGTGTTGGTGATGCAGTCAGGAGAATGTATTGCTGTTTGTTAATCCCAGCTTAATGTACCGCCTGCCTGATATTCAATGACCCGGGTTTCAAAGAAGTTCTTTTCTTTCTTCAAATCGAGCATTTCACTCATCCACGGGAACGGGTTTTCTGCACCGGGATACTGTTCGGGCAAGCCAATCTGGCTCAGGCGACGGTTGGCGATAAAGTGCAGATACTCTTCAAACATTTCAGCGTTCATGCCCAGTATTCCGTGTGGCATGGTGTCTTTGGCATACTGGTATTCCAGATTGACGCCGTTTTTAATCAATTCAATGATTTCCTGCTTGAACTCCTCGGTCCATAGATGCGGGTTTTCAATTTTGATTTGATTGATCACGTCAATACCGAAGTTCATGTGCATGGACTCGTCACGCAAAATATACTGGAATTGTTCAGACGTACCCACCATTTTATTGCGCCGGCCCATGGACAGGATTTGTGTAAAGCCCACGTAGAAGAAAATGCCTTCAAATACGACGTAAAAGGCAATCAGGTCACGCAGCAGGCGCTGATCATCAACCGGGGTACCGGTATGGAAACTTGCATCGCCCAGACTTTGGGTGAAAGGCAGTGCCCAGGACGCTTTTGTCGCCACAGAGGGAATCTCACGGTACATGTTGAAGACTTCTGCCTCATCCATGCCAAGGCTTTCAATGATGTATTGATAGGCGTGAGTATGCAGTGCTTC
>CAZDYY010000247.1:0-3652 GCA_964509745.1 uncultured Legionella sp.
TTGGCCGTAAACGGCTTCATGGACTCATAATCAGCCCGAAACCCGATCGTGTTCGCATTAGCCAGGTTATTGGTAATAATTTGCAAGGAACGCATGGTTTCCTTTGCACCACTCATGCTGACGAATAAAGCTGTATCAACCATGGACTAGCTCCGGTTACAATTTTTCAATGGTCTGCAACACTTGATTGTACGTCTGGGCTACCTGTGCGCTCGCCTGAAAATCATGCTGGGCACTCATCAGGTTAACCAGTTCCTCAGTCAAATCCACATTGGATAACTCCAGACTTCCCGTACTGATTGCACCGGCACTTGAATTGGGGTTGATGATGGGCGAGCCTGAATCAAGGGTTGCAAGCCATGACATATTATCTGCTTTCACAAGCCCCTGGGGTGCGATAAATCTGGCTACCGCAACTTGCCCGCCAACCTGCGAGCTGCCATTACTGTATGAAACATTAATCACACCCGAGCTATCGATATTAAACCCTGTTGGAATTCCGGCAGGATAGCCATCCTGAGCTGCAGGCAAAGTCATTTCACTGCTGCCGGCAAACTGTGTTGTGCCCGCAAGATCGATGCTAATCGTTTGTGGCGTAACAGCTCCTGGCAATGGTGTCCAGCTCAGGTTATCCATGCCGGTGACAGTAGAAAGTGTGCCATCGCTGTTAAATGAAAGCGCACCGGCTCCAACAGACTGGTCGTTAATCGACATTTGCGTTGTCCAGTTATTATCCAGTGCCTTGATGTAAAACACAGACAGGTTGTAGGGATTTCCCAGACTGTCATACAGTGTACTGTCGGTACGGTAGTTATAGCTGTTTGCATCTGTATTGCTAAATGCTGAAGCCGGTTCTTTGGCACCTGCGTCAAGATTCAGTACAAATGACGACTTGCTGGTCGCTTTTGCAGGGGTTGGATTGTTGGGAATTTGCAAATCAATTAATGCTCCGGCGCCCATGATTTGCCCGTTGATGGCAGAGTATCCCTGGATGCGTCCGGAAGAACTGATCAAATATCCCTTGTTGTCCACATCAAACTGCCCGTTACGGGTATAACTGGTTTGACCTGTCCCACTATTTTTTTGCACAAAAAATCCGTCATTGCAAAGGCTCAAATCAAGGCCACGATTGGTAAATTCTGTGCCTGCAGATGAAAAATCCTGGGTTATGGATGTAATTTTAACTCCCAGCCCAGCCTGGGTAGTTGAGTTCATGCTTCCAGCATAGATGTCCGAGAAATTAGCCGTTGATTTTTTAAAACCGACTGTATTGACGTTGGAAATGTTATTACTGATGGTTTCCATATTGGTCATGGCCGCTTTCAGACCTGTGTTCGCTATATTACCTACGCCCATTTTATAATCTCCCTGTTACCTGATGTTATTGACGTCCTGCATCGTTGCCTGCGACTTGAAGCGTTACATGATTTTAATCACTTCATCCATATTTACACCACCCTTTCCATCCAGATTCAAAATCACCCCTCTGGTATTTTTATCCAGAGCTACACTGTTCACCGTGAACGTTCCCGCCACAGGTATATTGACATCATTGCCCTTGACAAGGCCCGTTGCAGAAATTTTATAAATACCGGGTGATTGTTGAATATTTGCCGCATCACGCCCATCCCAGCTGAAATCCAGAACCCCGGCTGCCTGTGGACCCATTTCCATGGTTTTAACAATCCGATCATTTGCATCTTTGATCGTCACGGTTACTTTTTCAGCATTTTGCGGAATAATCAATGCATTCCTGAGCCCTTCCCCTGCAATCAATGGACTGGTTTCACCAGGAACCTGAACTTTTTTACCCACCAGCTGAGCGGCAGACAACACCTGGGAAGTACCGAGGCTGGTATTTAATCCCTTGACGGTTTCCTCCATTTCCTTTGTGGCACTCAGGGTTGTCAACTGGGATATTTGTTGCATCATGGTATTGCTGTCAAACGGATTTTCCGGTGACTGCAAACGCATTTGCGCCAGCAGCAACTTCATAAAATCATCCTGGGTCAGTTGCGTGCCTCTTTTCGCAGGCGCCGGATGCTCCAGACTATTTTGCAAACTGCCAATGTCATTATTCAATAACATACCATTCTCCCTCAAATCAGGTATTCATCGCATGAATTGTCTGTAACAACAGGCTTTTGGTGGTATTCATCACCTCAACATCTGCCTGATACTCTTTGGATGCAGCAATCATGTTGGTCATTTCTGCGATGGGATTCACATCGGTAACATAAATCCGGCCATTTTTATCCGCAAGCGGGTTGGCTGGATCATATTGCCAGTCAAGCGGTGTATCACTCTGTACCACATCAACAACCCGCACCCCTCCATCCGGCTGCACGCCATCCCTCAAGCCGGCCACCTTTTGCTGGATAGTCATGAATACCGGATGTTTGGAATGATAGGTATCCTGTTCGGTTCCACCCACACTGCCGGCATTGGCAAGGTTACTGGCTGTAGTGTTCATACGAATACTTTCTGCACTGAGCGCGCTGGCCATGACATTGAAAATTCCATCCATTCGGGTATTGATACTCATCTTACTCTCCTTTTATCGCTTGCATAAGCGTACTTAACTTGCTTTGTGCAAAACTCAGGCTGGCCTGATATCGAATGGAATTTTCAATAAAACTTTTACGCTCGAGCTCATCGTCTACTGTGTTCTCATCAATACTGGTTTGCATGGGCGTTCGATATTCCAGCCTGGTTCCATCCACGCCATTATTCACTTGCAAATGATTTTCATGCGTCTTTGCCACCTCGTACCGGACATTCGCCTGTTTCAGGGCATGGTGAAAATCAAAATCACGGGCCTTGAAGCCAGGTGTACTCGAATTGGCAATGTTATTGGCCAGGATACTGGCGCGATCTTCGCACAACTTTAATGCACGCTCTTCCATTCCAAAAATACTGCCAGTGATCATTTATTATCCTCCTGAAATTTATATGTAGGCATCAACCATTGAATCTGACTGTCTGCGGGGCTCATGGACAAAAGGCTCCTCAGCCTCGCTATGGGTCGATTCATCCCATCCACGAGCCAATGCATTTTGATGTCGATTAAACCCTTGCCTGTCGTGGGTCGTATCACTTTGAACATTCACCTGTCCAAGGTTAATACTGGAATCCTGAAATGTTTCACGCAATTGATGCAGGTTTGTTTCAATAAACTCTTTTACATGCCGGTTATCAGCAGTCAGGGTTAAATCTGCCATGCCTTTGTTAATGATAATTTCAGCCGTAACCTGGCCAAGATCGGGCGGGTATACTTTTATTTTTGCGGTATAGGCTTCAATTTTGAGGGCAGCCCCGGCATCACCTGCGCGATATTGAGACAGGAGTGACTCGGCCTTGTTGTCCATATCACTATAGCTGCCTTGAGTAATGGACGTTCTGCTTGAATTGATTTTATACCCGGAATCATCCGGAACACTGATATTTTTGTTTATAAAATTAGCCAGATTGTTAATTGCTATATCATATTCGGCCAGTTCCTGTGGCGTGCTGATGAGCACCGGTTCATCCGGGGACATTTTCTTCACATCTGGTTCATCAGTAACAGGTAATGGATGATTATCCAATGTAACAGGGCTGGCAGAGTTATCCTGCGAAATACTCATTTGTAACCTGCCACCGGGGTTCATGG
>CAZDYY010000248.1:0-279 GCA_964509745.1 uncultured Legionella sp.
TCCCATGGCAATTCGTTTTTTCCGTGAGCCTACAATCAGTTTGGGAATGCGTCGCTCTTTGGGTGTCATCGAGTTAATAATGGCGACAGTTTTTGCCAGACTTTTGTCATTGACCTGATTCATGGCTTGCTGGGGCAGCTGATTCATACCCGGCAATTTATTCATCATGCCGGCAATGCCGCCCATGTTGTTCATTTGCAGCAGCTGTTGCCGGAAATCCTCAAGATCAAAGCCATTGCCTTTTTTAATTTTTTTAGCCAGTTTTTCACTGGCGGTTTT
>CAZDYY010000248.1:305-3644 GCA_964509745.1 uncultured Legionella sp.
GGCTCAAGAGCCTCAATTTTTTCACCGGTTCCCATGAACTTGATAGGCTGCCCTGTGATGTGTCTGACAGAAAGAGCAGCACCGCCGCGTGCATCACCGTCAGTTTTGGTTAAAATGACACCGGTTAACGGAAGTGCTTCATGGAAGGCTTTGGCTGTATTTGCAGCATCCTGGCCGGTCATGCTGTCAACGACAAACAAGGTTTCGGCAGGTTTTATCGCATGATGCAGGCTTTTTATTTCAGTCATCATGTCATTGTCAATGTGCAGCCGGCCAGCGGTGTCGACGATCAGAACATCCATGAATTGCTTTTTTGCGCTGTCGAGTGCACGGTTGACGATATTCAGCGGCTTTTCATTCGCTTCAGAAGGACAGAATGCGACATCAAGTTGCGTGGCCAGCAATTTTAACTGTTGAATGGCTGCCGGTCGATACACGTCCGCACTGACCATCATGACTTTTTTCTTTTCGGTTTCTTTTAAATACAGCGCCAGCTTTGCACAGCTTGTTGTTTTTCCTGAGCCTTGCAGTCCTGCAACTAAAAATACAGCAGGAGGCTGGGTTTTAAAATTTAATTCAACGCGGGCATCGCCCATGAGATGAACCAGTTCATCGTGGACTATTTTAATCAAAGCCTGGTCAGGTTGGAGGCTGGTCATCACATCCTGGCCCAGCGCCTTTTGTTTGACCTGATCAATGAATTCCTTGACAACGGGCAATGCCACATCGGCTTCCAGTAATGAAAGCCTTACTTCACGCAAGGCGTCCTGCATGTTGTCTTCAGTTAGCCTGCCTTTGCCACTGATGTTTTTAAGGGTACGCGTCAAGCGCTCGGTTAAATTTTCAAACATGTCGTTTCCTTCGAAGGAGGGCAGTTAATAAATGGTATTAATGATATCACAGAGTTGTTGATTGGTCACAAACACGGCTATACTCTTTTCTTTTATGCCAGGGAAATTTGTGCATCTTTCTATCACTATTCTTTTGTTGCTGGTATTGTTTCTGGTTGTGTTCGGAGCGTTTTTTTCTGCGGCCGAAATTGGCATGATGTCTCTTAATCGTTACCGGCTGCGTCATCTGGTGAAACAAAATAACAAACAGGCTGTTCGGGTTAATCAGTTACTTGCACACCCTGAACGTTTGTTGAGTGTGGTTTTAATTGGTAATACCCTGGCAAGCATCGTTTCTTCAATGGCTGCAACCCTGATAGGCCAGCATCTGTATGGTGAGCTTGGCGTGGCCGTTGCAACGGCAATATTGACGATTGTGATTCTGGTTTTTTCAGAAATGACACCCAAAACTCTGGCGGCCTTGCATCCCCAACAGGTTGCCTTTGCATGTTCATGGCTGCTGAAATTTTTACAGGTGCTGTTTGCACCTCTGGTGTATTTGATCAGTGGAATGGGTAATGCCATTCTGCGTTTGTGCGGTGTGTCACTGGACAAAGTCCAGCGCGAGATGCTGACCGGTGAAGAGTTGCGATCGGTAGTTCATGAGGCAGGCGGGCTGATGCCGGTTGAACACAAAAGCATGTTAATCAGTTTACTCGATCTTGAACAGGCTTGTGTTGAAGATATCATGGTGCCAACGGCAGATATTGTGGGTATCGATCTGGATCAACCATGGAATCAGTTGCTTGAACAACTGGAAACCACCCAGCACACACGCCTGCCCCTGTATCGTACAAGTATTGACAATCTGGTGGGCATGATTCATTTGCGTGATGTCTTGGGCCTGGTACTTGATCGACAGCTGGATATGCAGAGTTTGCTGAACATTGCGCACCAGCCATATTTTATTCCCGAAGCAACGCCTTTGAATGTACAAATCCTGAATTTTCAGAAAATGAAACGCCGCAGTGGTTTTGTGGTGAATGAATATGGCGATTTGCAGGGGCTGGTAACGATGGAAGATATTCTGGAGGAAATTGTTGGTGAATTTACCACCGATATCGCAGCCCTTGGCAAAGACATTACCCCGCAGGATGATGGTTCAGTTATTGTTGATGCCAGCATCAAACTGCGTCATCTGAACCGGTTATTAAACTGGCACTTGCCTTTGCTTGGTCCAAGGACTCTGAGTGGATTGATTATAGAATATCTGGGGTATATCCCTCCAGCAGAATGCTGCCTTGAAATTGATCAGTACCGGATAGAGGTGTTGAAGGTAAGCGAGAATATCATCAAGAGTGTGCGGATTATCAAGGGTGTGAAAAAGCGATCTGTTCACCGGAAATAGTGAAAGGTTTCCCATAGAAATGCCGCATATTTTCCAGCATCTCCCGGGCAGGTGAGGATTTTGCGAAATCGCTGTTCAATTCATCTGTCCATGCGCCATCATTCAGCCGTTGTGTAACGGGAAGATATCCATCATCATCAGGGTATAATGCAAATACCCAGTTGCCTGTAATGACAGCATATAATTTCATTGAATCCAGCGTTGCAAGTTTGCTTTTTTTGATGTGCAAGAGCCCGTTTGTTTTGTCTATAGTAAACAGTTGTTGTCCCAGTTGCCTGGCTTTTTCCCGTGATAAAAATTGATTAGGCATCATGCCGCTTTCCATGATAAAGGCGCGTTCAGGAAGATGGTGCTGGTGATCAAGCAGGTTGGTTAACAGGGATATGCCATCGACGTGTTGATTGTCCATAATTTTCGAAAATTCCTTAACAGTGGGTGCAATGTCTATCAGGGCGACTCGAGTGTTGATTACCCCGGGTTTTGTGATGACTACACCGTTTTTATAAATTTTACCTGCAAGAACACAGTGATATTGATCGGTACTGAGCAGGTCTGAGCCATGGCCTGCGCTCTTGTCCTGTGCCGTGGATGTTTTATGTTTGAAAAAATTTTCCAGTCTGCTTTGTGCGTTTCCCTGGTAGGCATTGCTCATGGTTTGGCGCGAGCCTGGTGTGTAGAGTGTTTCACCATGGTCACTGAGTAAAACAACAAGGCTGTTTTCAAGATAACCATATTTTTGTAATGTACTTAAAAGATGGGCAACTTGTTGATCGGCCTGGTTGAGCGCTGTAGAAAATAATTGTTCCCGCTCTGTTACACTGTACTCATCCTTGACCTGGGCCGGGGATGAGGCGGCAAACGCATAGGGCCAGTGTGCCATGGTAAAGTGCACGGCAATAAACAGGGGCGAGGAGTGATCATTTGCAGCCAGCCTGGTCTGTAATGCATGATCAAATGTTTGTGGATAATAACTATAGTGACTGGCCCGGTTCATGTAATTGTAGGGGAAAAACTTGCGTGTTATCGGGAGATTAATGAATAGATTACTGAGAGGAAAATCATTGAAAGTACCGGATAAAATGTCATTTACCCCGGCTTTTG
>CAZDYY010000249.1:0-3618 GCA_964509745.1 uncultured Legionella sp.
ACATGGATTGTGTTGAAGTGTGTCCGGTGGATTGTTTTTATGAAGGGCCGAATTTCCTCGTGATTCATCCTGAAGAATGTATCGATTGTGCGCTGTGCGAGCCAGAATGTCCGGTGAATGCGATCATGTCTGAAGATGATTTGACCGATGCACAAAAACCGTTTCTGGAGTTGAATGCTGAACTGGCTGCAACCTGGCCGAATATTACAGCAATGAAAGAGCCCCCGGCTGACGCGAAATCCTGGGAAGGGGTTGACGGCAAGTTGCAATATTTACAAAAAGAATGGACGAAATAGCCGGCGTCGCTGACGATGCGGTAATTAATTGTCAACGTATACTGGGTGAACATGGCCGTTTGACTACGGCCATTCCTGGCTATGTCGTGCGTGAACAACAGACCCGGCTTGCTGCGGCCATTGCCAGTGCAATCCGTGATCAAACCACACTTGTTGCCGAAGCAGGTACCGGTACGGGTAAAACCTATGCGTATCTTGTGCCCTGTTTGCTCAGTGGCAAAAAAGCCCTGATTTCAACTGCTACAAAAACGTTGCAGGATCAACTGTTTCAAAAAGATTTGCCCATGCTTGTGCGTGCACTTGGTTTGTCTGTTCGTGTACAAAATCTGAAAGGGCGTGCCAATTATTTGTGTCGCTATCGCATTGAGCTCAATGCAGAAGAAGGGCATTTCAGTACGCCACAATGTGCAAGGGAAATCCTGCATGTACGTGAAAAGCTGCCGCAGCTGACTTACGGGGAACGCGGGGAGCTGCCGGAAATTGCGGAGGATTCTGCTGTCTGGCCTTATGTGACATCGACGACCGATAATTGTCTGGGAAATGAATGTAAATTTCATCAGGAATGTTTTCTGATGAAAGCACGCAAGCGGGCCCTGGATGCCGATGTGGTGGTCATCAATCATCATCTGTTTTTTGCCGATTCGCGTTTGAAGGATGACGGTTTTGGCGAGTTGTTGCCTGGCGTGAATGCGGTGGTATTTGATGAGGCGCACCAACTCGCGGAGATTGCAGCCAATTTTAATGGCGAGCGTCTGGGGACACGGCAATTTCGCGAGTTGATGGATGATATGCTGCATGAGTGGCCTGTGCTGGATTTGGCTAACCAGCCCTTGAAGCAACTGGACATCAAGCTGGATCAGGTGATTGATCAGCTGTTGATGGCATTGCCCGGGCGCGATGATCGCATGGGCTGGAACCAGGTGATTCACAACACGCCATTTATGCAAGCCTGGGCTGATTTGTTTGCCTTGTGCAAGGAGCTTGCTGCGTGTTTCGAAAATATTGAGCTGACAGATGAACCAGGCTTGATGCGATGCAAGGGTCGACTGGAGGATTTGCAGCGTCTGTTAACGCTGTTTGCAGAAACGAAAGTCGATCAAATCCGCTGGCTGGAGCGGTTTAAACAAAATATCGTGTTTTATTCAACGCCGGTGGATATTGCAGAATCGTTTGCTGATTTATTAACGCGTATGCCGTGTGCATACATTTTTACTTCCGCGACGCTGACCATGTCAGGTTCATTTGATTGCTTCACCCGTTCACTGGGTCTTGCGCAGGCAAGGACGCTGGAATTGCCAAGTCCGTTTGATTTTAAACAGCAAGCCTTGCTGTATTTACCCAGGGGACTGCCCGATCCGAAGGATGTGCGTTATTACGATGAGTTACTGGCCAGAGCTATGCCTGTAATCGATGCTTGCGGTGGTCGTTGTTTTTTTCTGTTTACCAGTCACCGGGCGTTGAAACAGGTCGCGAACATGCTGGGCAAGCATTATAAATATCCGCTGCTGATTCAGGGTGAGGAAGCCAAGCCGATTTTACTGGCGCGTTTTCGTGAGCTGGGAAATGCAGTGCTGTTGGGCACCTCGACGTTTTGGGAGGGGGTAGATGTGAAGGGAGAGGCATTGTCGTGTGTGATTATTGATAAACTACCCTTCGCCAGTCCAGCTGACCCTGTGGTTCGCGGCAGAATGGATTATCTGAAGTCCCGGGGGTTATCCGGGTTTGATGAGCTGTCGTTACCTGACGCTGTTTTGGCCTTGAAACAGGGGGTTGGTCGTTTGATACGGGATGCCAGTGATCGCGGTGTATTGATGATTGCTGACCCGCGCTTGACGGGACGAGATTATGGCCGGCAGATTTTTGCCAGCCTTCCCCCGATGCGAAAAACCCGTGATGAACAAGTGGTTTTGAGCTTTATCAAGACATTAGCCCTGCCGCAGCAAACGATGTCTCATGAAATGTCACATGATTTGGCAGATTGAGTGTGGTTTATCTTCCAGCTCTGGACCGCAGGTTTCCTCATCCGCTACCTGCTCCGGCTCTCCCATCCATGATGGCAATACGCAATCATTTCGCAGATGATTTAACGCTGATTCAGATTCAGGATGCGATGTTTTTGATAATAGATAATCAATAAAGCGATAACTTTTGAATAGCGATGGAAACATGTCTTGTGCAGTGGCCAGGGCTGTTGTATCGCCAGAGTTTAGTTGTGTGATAAATGATTGCAGGTTCAAGCTATATTGTCTGGATATGTTGTCTTGATTGTAATTACCATTACGCTTGTTGACCAGATTAATCGACAGTAAGGAATCAAAATTAATCTGGTATGCTCCGTAAAAATTAAATTCCATTTTGTCGATCATTTTTTTACCGATATCGTGTAGAAATGCTGATAATGCTGTGTCATTCAGCTGGCTGATATCGTCATACAAGTTTTTAATGCCTGAATCATGGTTTGTTCCTTCTATTGATTTCAGGTTATCGATAAATCTGAAAAAATTCAGTGTCAGGATTTGATGAATTTTATCCAAATCATAGGCAATAAACAGTTGTTGAGGTAGCGCTGATACAGCAGAAACAGTATTGATGTTTTGATCATGACATAATACGAATTCACTAACGGCCTCTGAATTGTTTATGCGAGATCTTGAAAACGCATGGTTTGAATGAGAAAAAAATCTTGTTTTCCCACCAATAGAACATTCTTCGACGGTATCGGAATAAAATCCAAAGTCACATTGCTTGAAAAATGCAGAAGGGTTTTCCTTGATGATACGGTTTAAATCAAAAACAATTTCACAATCTCCAACAGCACTAAGTCCATTTACGCCAAGACATACAGCATTGCCATCACCACAGTAGGCATCTACAGGTGTCAGTACACTGGGGGAGAATGCCAGATATAACTGGTTTAATGTCCGGCGTCCATACAATGCGTCATTGCAAATATTTTCCAATGCGTTGCTGGTTGTGATGTGTCTTATCGTATCGAACAATCTGATCTGTTTGGCGGCTTCTACAATTCGCGTTGCCAGCTCAGGTGAGCACTTTTGTGGACTATAGGGCGCATTCCCATCACGCAACAGTTGTTCCGCTGTGGTGTGGGTCTCATCCAGATATTCTTGTACACGTTCTGCACGGGCCAGCTCTTCATTCCGGCGCTGACGTCGTCTGAATGTGCGTTGAATCCTGATAAATTCCTGTATGAAAGGCGCTGCTTTTTGTAAAACAGGATGTGCCTCCCGGGCGCGCAAGGCGATCTCTTTAGGTGCTTTACCTTTTTTAAATATGTAGGCGGGTGGTTTGGGAAGCCAGGTTT
>CAZDYY010000250.1:0-3610 GCA_964509745.1 uncultured Legionella sp.
TATGGAGAAAAACAACGAAATAAGACACGGCAGGCATTGCGTTTTCAAGATGCACGTTCACTTGGTCTTTGTGACAAAATACCGCCGTGGCGTGTTCACCAAGGAAGTGATTGATGACCTGCGGGGTATCTTCGCCGGGGTCTGCACCGACCTTGAGGCGGAGCTGATGGAATTCGACGGTGAGCATGACCATGTGCATCTCCTGGTGAACTATCCGCCCAAGCTGGCGGTATCGGTGCTGGTGAACAGCCTCAAAGGCGTATCTAGCCGGATGATTCGGAAAAAGAACTATCCATGCATCCGAAAAAAGTTATGGGGCGGCGCATTGTGGTCGCCATCCTATTTCGCGGCCTCGTGCGGCGGCGCACCGATTGCCATCATTCGCCAATATATCGAGCAACAGCAAACGCCTGCGTAGGATGTCAACATGGATACCTGCGGTATCCGCGCTATTCATCCTCCCCCTGAACGGGGAGGATTTCCGCGCAATCTGTTAAACTGATACGAGGTAAGGATAAACAGCCGCGTGATTGCAACATTCGAGCACGACCGGCAACCGGACGGTGCAGCGCAATGCTTGCGTGATGCGGCTGCTGCTGTTGAACGATGTCGAGAAGAGGATAAGGCAGCACTAATTGAGGCGTTACTGGGCATGCTATGCAATGAGCGTTATTTTTAAAACATGCTCAACATGTAGATTTAAATGGCTGCGCTCAAATAGTTTTTCTATCTGGTACTGTCGCCCAGGATCAAGCAAAGAAGACTTAAAAATGATAGGCACTGATGCGGATTTAAAACTTGCGAAAGGTTGCGGTAAATGGCAGAAACTTTGAAGCCAAAGAAATGCCGTATCTGCAAAGAATCATTTCAGCCGTTTAGACCGCTGCAAGTGTGCTGTGGCCATGTCTGCGCTATCGAGAAAGCGCAAAAAGACCGCGCAAAAAAAGAAATGAAATCTGCGGCTTCAGAACGCCGCGAGATACGAGAGGCAAAGCAGAAAGCAAAGTCTCGCTCAGAATGGATGAAAGAGGCTCAGGCTGCGTTCAATGCATGGATTAGATACCGTGACTCAGGGCAGCCTTGCATAAGCTGCGGAAGGCACCATACAGGCCAATATCACGCTGGTCATTACCGGACAGTAGGAGCAAATCCAGAGTTGAGGTTTGAGGAAAATAATGTCCACCTGCAATGCGCGCCTTGCAACAATCATCTGCATGGCAACCTGATAAATTATCGCATCGGACTAATCAAGAAAATCGGGTTGGAGTTGGTCGAGTGGCTAGAAGGAGATCACCAGCCGAAGAAGTACTCGATTGATGATCTTCGAGAAATAAAAGACAGGTACAAAAAATTACTAAAGGAGCGAATAACATGTTTGAACAGTACCTATTAGACCAGTTAACCGCAGGAAACAAAAAATGTGAAAAACCTATTGGAAATCAGGCTATGCTGATTTACGAGCAAATCAACCATGGCGCAAGCAATCCGTTGGAAATTATGCGGCTAACAGGCATAGGAAGAGGTGGTGTGTATGCTGTGCTTAGCGATCTCGTTAAGCGTAAAATGGTTCGCAAGGTTGGCGCGCAAAAAGACACAAAATATCTTCCTATCACCAAGTAAGGAGCAAAACAAGATGGATGCAATCATATTCGAGATTGGCGATACGACAATCAAGATGGAGAATGGCGCAGTCTCGTTCTGGCGAAACGGGTCTGAAAATTACCCCGATATTATTTTACCGATAGATAGGCTGCAAGAGGTATTGAGCACTGCTCGGATGTTGATAAAGAATGGTGATGTTACTGCACACCTAAACCGCGAGCACTCCCAACACCAGTATCCGTGATTTATAGGTGTGCCGCAGATTAAGCAGCGAAGTTTTGAACTATCTGCCACGATCATCCAAAGCAGAATCAGTTACCGCACGCAGAACGATTATTACGATACCGATACCAGACCCGAGCATACCGACCTGAGAAGGCGTAAGGAATGCCGTAAACATCTCCATTTGAGCTTGCAACGCACCGAGCACGGTTAAAGTTGTCCCAAGCCAAACGGTTTTGCTTCTTGCTGCACCTGCCAGTTTTCGATTGTTCATTTCACTATCTCCTGTTTATGATTACTCGGTGGGCCTAGGACAAACTCTGACCATGTTATTTTATTCCTTTTATGGCAGTTAGGCCTGCGAGAATTATTGCTCCAGTTATCACTAGTGCGAGAAAAGTTTTCCAGAAGATATTTGTGGCAGTATCATACGCGGCAAGCATTGCATCTAATTTCTTATGCTGATTATAGTGCACTTCCTCTTCAATATGGAATGCCTCTTTTGTCCGAGTAGCTACTGCGTCAGCAATACGAGAAACATCTTCATCGGATATCGGCGCCCTACGTTCTTCCGTCATTATCAATGCCCTTTAAGTTGAGTCCAGTTGTGATACATCCAATATCCATACCAGATACATAATGCGGCTAGAATACGAATGTCTTGTATACCGAGCCAGCACCAAAGAGCAGAGACAAGAACTGCCTTTATCGCCAATGCGATATCCAGATGTACATAAGTAAATACGAAAGCCATCAGTTTATTTAGCTCTTTTCCGCCGCGATTGATTATGTGGTATCATAATCTCTCGACAATAAACATTCGCTGTCCGATGTTTTCAGTGCCGACAGTAAGCCGCCCCGTCATCTTTACTGTAAGCGTATTACCAGTATTTTGTGTGGAAGTTGAATAAGCTGTAATTACAGCACCACCAGAGTGACTTAGTACAGCTTGAATCCTTTGAGTTGAAAACCCAGTGTTATATACAGTAACGTCAAGATGCCAGTCATACTGATTAGCCGCAGCGTACATGGTTAATGCAGTCGTACCAAAGTAAAATTTAATCGTCTTAGTTCCAACGCCACCCCCAGATATAAGACCGGCAGCCTTGATTCGTAGACCTCCTCTGTCATTAAGGTAATATTCGGGGAACGTGACTGTTGCCATGTCAGTTTCATTAGTACTGCCAGTAACATCATGGTTTGAATTATCTACATATGCCTGAGCCTCATACCCAAACTCTGGAATATCAATCCATGTTACAAGGTCTGTCGTGCTCCGATCACCAGACGATGTAATCCTTCCAATTGAATCTATATTTGCTGGACCACGCCACGGGATATTTGGGGAGTTAACGAAATTATTTCCGCTCGAAATTAAATTAGCGTTTGCATGTACTCTAACAGGTACTACGTTAGCTCCTGCGTAAGCATATTTGTGAAGTGTACATCCATCCAATTTTAGATCATTCGAGCCACTTGCCATGTAGACCAATGTCCCGTCAGTAACTACTGGATCAGTTGCACACCCACGAGAATGACATCGAAACCCATAAAAATTACTACGCTGCCCAGCATCAGAACCAACTCTTGCCCCCATGAATATCTGTCCGGCATTTGGTATGCCATAACCTGCTTCAGAGTATCCCCCATAAACATTCGCCCACCCATCTACGATCTTATACGCCCAGCTATCATAGTCATCACGCATCGCGCCTACCGTGTACATCCCGTAGGTGTTGATATTCCCTCGCTTCACATACACATCATGCAACGGGGCTGTTGCCGT
>CAZDYY010000251.1:0-3604 GCA_964509745.1 uncultured Legionella sp.
CAATGTTTTTGGGTCCTGTCTTTGAGCAGGTCACTGATTTGATGGTTGATGCGTTTTGTGATCGGGCAAAGGCACTTTATGCTTGATATTGAAGTCGTTCATGTTCCGGTTGACAGTCCTCCGTTGCGCGCATTTGTTGCTTTTGTAGCGGGAATGACTGTGGGAAATGCGCTAGAGCAGTCCGGTTTACTGCGAAGTCATCTTGAGCTGGCAGGGCTGCCAGTGGGAATTTTTTCGCGGATTGTTTCGCTGGATACGCCGGTTAAGCCGGGTGACAGGGTTGAGATTTATCGGCCCCTGTCACTTGATCCGATGGAAATCAGGCGGCAGCGGGCGAAAAAGAAGTAGACAGCCTTAGGGTTTATGCTCAATTTGTACGATTTTATCGTTTTTGAAATACAGTGTTAAATTCTTCAATTTCATCTGACCATTACCTTTACGCCATGTATATGCATAATCCCATCGATCATTGTTAAATACCGGACTCATCAGGCTCGTGCCCATCAACATGGCGGCATCGTTCTTGCTCATGCCGATATGCAGCCGGTTGAGTTTATCCTGGGAAAGCAGGTTGCCCTGTTGTACAACCCGGCGTGAAAAATCGTAAGACATGCAGTTTGTGAGTGAAAGTGCTAGACTGGCACTAATGAGAATGGTTCTGATTCGCATTTTATTACCTGAGTTGAAAAATGCCGTCATGATAGCATCACGGGAGTACTGATGGAAGAAAGTCAGCAGTTAAAAGAGGCCGGGTTAAAAATTACCATGCCGCGTTTGAAAATTTTGCAGATTCTTGAACAATCCTCAACTCACCACCTGAGTGCAGAAGATGTCTATAAAGCATTGTCGGAGATGGGTGAAGAGGTGGGACTGGCAACGGTGTATCGTGTGCTCACGCAATTTGAATCCGCAGGATTGATTCACCGCCATAATTTTGAAGGTGGTTTTTCGGTATTTGAACTGAGTCAGGGCGAACATCACGATCATCTGGTTTGTGTGAAATGCGGGCGGGTTGAAGAGTTTGTTGATGAGCTCATTGAGCAACGACAAAAAATGATTGCCGAACAGGCGGGGTTTAAAATGACGGATCATGCGCTGAATATTTACGGTTTGTGTCCGGAATGTCTGGGTTAGCTGAATTGATTAATAAATTGCTGAACGTCAGAATTCAGGGGCACCACAATTTTTTTATATTTGCATGCATCACCATGTTCCAGCGCAATCATGCTTTTGGGTACATTCAGCAATTTTGACAGAAACCGGATCAGTTCCTTGTTTGCCTCTCCCTTGTGGGGTTTTGCATGCAGGGCAATCTGCAACGCATCGTCGTTAACTGCAACCAGCGCCGTTATTCTTGCGTTTGGTTTTGCGACGATGCGTAATTCGACGGTTTGATCCTTGATTGTGAACCACATATATTCCCCGGTGAGGAGTGAGCATGAAATAGCCTGTTATTTTTTCATCATGCGCTTTTTGGATTAATGCGACATTTGCCAGGAAGTAATTACAACAACTGCAACAATTCCTGCAAGCTCGCGGACAGTACATTTGCCACTTCATTGCGAGATTCAGGGAGTTCAAGCAACGCCTGGTTGCTTTCCACCTCAATGCCCAGATAATCATGTTCCGTGTAGATTTTGCGCAGCGCGGTGGTGAAGCCGTCAGTGTTGCCGTGATAAGGGTAATTCATGCGCACCCGGTAGGCCGGGGTTTGCTGGATAAGCAGGCTGCCCCAGATGCGTGCAACTTCCTTTTCTCCATGCCGTGCATGGTCATATAACAACCCGATTCCTGCATTGCGTGTGATGCCATTGAGTTCAGGGGTGAAGCTGTGGATGGATAGGTGCAGCACCTGAGCTCCGCTTTCAACCTGTGCTTTGATTAAATTTTCGGTTTGCTGACGAAAGGGCAGGTAATATTGATCGATAAGCTTCTGTTTTTCAGCCACAGGCAAATTTTTTGTGAACTCGGAAAAACAATGGGCATGTGCCAGACTGCGGTTACAGTCGATGAGCAAACGCGATACGGTGGCTTGTGTATAACCACAGGCAAATATCTGGTTGAGGTGACTGGCAATCTCGAGCGCCCCCAAATCAATGCCGCGATGGGTTTGCAATACCTGCTCATGCCCCTCGAACAATTTGCGGTACGCTGCGGGCACTGTGTTGACGGCATGTTCGCAACTAATCAGCAGTGCGATGGGTTTTGTCATGTAGATATCTGCTGGTTGGTTAATAAACAATCACCAAGCTGGCGATAGACTCGAGTTAACGTGGTGCGATCATACTCGTTACGGCAAGCGCGTAATATGCGTTCGCTTAAATTACCCTGACGCAGAATATGTTCCAGTGCATACTGGCTGGTGTGATTCAAATCAGGGCTGACGCGTTCAATCAACAAAGACCATGCATCACGCGCAGTCATGTTGCGTTTGGGCAGTTGCCATTGCGTTAACACGTTTGTGTCGTCAATCATGACGCTGAAGCCTTCTTTGATGCAGCGTTCATAGATTGATTTCAACGGTATGGTATCACAGGGTCTGTCCAGATGCAGCCTTGAAGAGTCATTCCAGCTTTTCAAAATCGCGTGAATGGCGTGAGCGATGGCTATATCTGCGTTAACGCACTCCTGGGAATCAATAATCCTGATCTCAATCGCCTTGTAATCAAATTTGGGGATGGCCCCGCGGGAATTCAGCCATTCATATTGTAACAGGCCTTTGGGATCGTGAGCGCTGATGTCACGATACATCGGTGTTAATATCTTGTCCTGGTATTCCGCTTCTGACTGGATAAACTCAGGGATCACATCGCCGGTGATGGACGGGATGCGTTGCTGGTTTTTATCGTAAAAATACAGCCGTGAATCGAGCAAGCCGGTTGTTTTGCCCTCCAGAAAAGGGCTGCTGGCGGCAAGGGCTGGTAACAATGGTAACAGCAGCCGAATGGCATTGTGGAGCTGTGAAAATTCATCATCATTGGCAAAAGGCAGGTTCACATGCATGCTTTGCAAATTGGCCCAGCCATGGCCGTGACAGTTAAATATTGTGTCATATTGCTGGTAGATTTCCCGGTTGCCATGTGGCCAGCGTCTGGTATCGGTCAATGGATTCATCCAGGGATGTGCCCCGCCCGGCAATAGTTGCAGATGATGTTGTTGCAGTAACGGTTGTATTTGTAAAATCGCTTGCTGGAATTGATCAGCAACGGGTGCAGTCACTGGTTTTGGGCCATTGTTTTTTAATTCAATCACGTGCATGACCAGTTCGTTGCTGGCGGCAATGTCACCGAGAATGGCCTCGTTTGTTTGCTCACCGGCCAGAGCTTCGAGGATTAGATCGCTGACGGGACGAACGGCCAGCGTGTCGCGATCCACCAGCATGTACTCAATTTCCAGACCGAGTACGGAAAAAATGGAATAATTAGAGGTCATAGCCATGATTCCTGCGAATGCGTTGTAAAAAGACGGACATGATTTGCTGGTAAAGACCTTCACCCATCACTTGATCTTCAATGTTAGAATCGATGTTCGGGTTGTCATTGACCTCAATCACGTAGTGTTTGTTATGAATGCTTTTGATATCAACGCCATAGAGGCCATTGCC
>CAZDYY010000252.1:0-3594 GCA_964509745.1 uncultured Legionella sp.
AGGGATCTCCCCGATTTAGCACGATTTCAGTCAAGTAACTCGAAAATCAGATCGAATTTTACATGATAATACTTGTCAAGAGTTAAAGAAAATATTTTTTAGCCCCAATTGCCCAGGGATAAACCGTAATGTTGTTAATTTTTTTAATGTATTGATCTCTGCTTAAACAAATAGCTTCGCAGTCACCAAAATCCTGTGCGAGCGTTTTTAATATCGATAAATGACGAGCTTCTACTATTTCTGAACTTTTTATTTCAATAAAGAGAATCTTTTGGCCCGGTCGCTCGACGACAAGGTCAATTTCCGCGTCATCTTTGGTAGCTAAATAAGTAAATCGATAATTACGATGTCGGTAACTTGCCAATTGTATGCACTGATTAATAATAAAATGCTCAAAGGCTTCACCAAACCCTGATGTGCTTTCCTTTAATGGGATCTCAGTCAGCCGCATAAGAGCTCTCACCACGCCGGTGTCAAAAAAATAAAACTTTGGTTTTTTGCTTAGCCGTTTACGGAATGAGTGTTGAAATGGGTGCAAGTAATATCCAATTAACGTGTCTTCCAAAATCGAAAAATAATCTTGTACGGTATAATCAGATACGCCAACATCCTTTGCAATATTCGAAATATTTATCTTTTTCCCATTACTTTGTGCGGCCACTTCCAGAAAGTGACGAAATGGCGCCAGATCGCGAACATATTTCTCCGCCCATACTTCTTCTTTCAAATATAGATTGACATATGTTTCCAGAAAAAGCTGTTTTTCAATATCGCTGGTAAATTCAAATAATTTTGGCAACATACCATATTGAATAGCATGTGAAAGATTAAACTGCTCCCCAACTTCAAGGTAAGTGAGCGGATAAAGTTGATAAAGCAGCGCTCTGCCTGCCAACAAGTTAGCACCACCATGCCTTAAATTTTTAGCACTGGAACCCGTGAGAATAAATATTTTGTGCGTTGTTTCTATCAGATTGTGAACGATATCCAACAGTTTGGGTATTTTTTGAATTTCATCAATAATAACATAAGGATGATTCTCTGGCATTGCTCTGACTATCTCAGCCAATGCATCTGGATTTCGTGCAAAATGGTTTTCATTTTTTGCTTCCAGTAAATTAATCATCAACGCATTTTGAAGCCAGGGCAAAGATTTCAACAGCGTTGTTTTTCCCACCCCACGCGCACCAAATAAAAAAGCACTTTGTTTTTCGCCAAGCTGGATCAATCTCTCAAACATATTGGACGCCATTTTCAAATAGTATTTATAAAATTGTACGCCATTTTATAAAAATGGCAATAAAAATGTCGTACCATATTTTCCATTATCCCTGTCGTTCCCGCATATAGTGCTGCTGTCTGGAATTTGCTATCATTTGCCATTTTTAGAATCTCAAGGAGAGGCTGATGCAGGATCGATTTAATGATTTTTTGCAAACCGAACTGGCGTCAATAAAGCATGATGGATTATTCAAGCCTGAACGTGTGATATCCACACAGCAACAAGCGGCTGTTCAGGTCAATGGTGATGAGGTCATTAATCTCTGTGCCAACAATTATCTGGGGCTTGCCAATCATCCTGACCTGATTGCGGCAGGGCAGCATGCTCTGGAAAAATTTGGTTATGGCATGGCATCGGTGCGATTTATTTGTGGTACGCAAACCCCGCATAAAATGCTGGAGAAGAAAATCAGTGCCTTTCTTGGCATGGACGATACGATTTTATATTCGTCCTGTTTTGATGCCAATACCGGGTTATTTGAAACCCTGCTGGGGGCTGAAGATGCGATCATCAGTGATGCACTGAATCATGCCAGTATTATTGATGGTGTGCGTTTGTGTAAAGCTGTCCGGTATCGATATGCCAACAATGATATGCAGGATTTGGAAGTGCAGTTGAAAGCGGCAAAAGATGCACGATTCAGATTGATTGCGACGGATGGCGTATTTTCGATGGATGGCGTGCTGGCGAATTTGCCAGCCATTTGCGAACTGGCAGAAAAATATGATGCCATGGTGATGGTGGATGATTCACACGCAGTAGGGTTCATCGGAGAAACCGGTCGGGGTACGCCTGAACATTTTGGCGTCATGGATAAAATAGATATTCTCACGGGAACGCTGGGTAAAGCGCTGGGTGGGGCATCCGGAGGGTATACCGCCGCCCGGGGTCCGATTGTCGAATGGTTGCGGCAGCGTTCACGGCCGTATTTGTTTTCCAATACGCTGGCACCGGTGATTGCCCAGACCTCTGTTGAGGTGCTGGATCTTGTGCAGCGTCATCCAGAGTTGCTGCAGAAGTTAAAGCGTAACAGCGAGTATTTTCGCAAGGGTCTTGCACAGCTCGGTTTTAAACTGATTCCTGGCGAGCACCCCATTATCCCTGTGATGCTGGGCGATGCGGTACTGGCAGGCAGAATGGCCGAGCGTTTGCTGGCAGAGGGCATTTATGTGGTCGGGTTTTCATTTCCGGTTGTTCCCAGGGGGATGGCGCGGATTCGCACGCAGCTTTCAGCCGCTCATGAATTGCATCACCTGGACAAGGCACTGGCTGCATTTGGCAAAGTAGGGCGGGAACTGGGTATAATTTAGCCAGACAGTTGCCCGTACAAAATGATGCAGAGAGGGAATTAATGAAAGCATTGGTCAAGGCAAGGCGCGAGCCTGGTATCTGGTTGCAGGATATGCCAGTGCCAGAATACGGTGTAAATGATGTCCTGATTAAAATCAGTAAAACAGCCATCTGCGGGACAGACATTCACATTTATACCTGGGATGAATGGGCTCAGGCAACGATTCCTGTGCCGATGATCACCGGGCATGAGTTTTACGGTGAAATAGTCGCTGTGGGCAGTGAAGTCCGGGGTCTGCAACCTGGACTGCGGGTATCCGGTGAAGGGCACCTGACTTGCGGGCATTGCCGCAGTTGTCGTGCAGGCAAACGGCATTTGTGTCGCAATACATCAGGGGTAGGGGTTAACCGGCCAGGCTGTTTTGCAGAATATCTGGCGATTCCTGCCAGCAATGTGATTGTCCTGCCTGATAACATCACGGATGATCAGGCAGCCATTCTTGATCCACTGGGCAATGCAACCCATTGTGCATTGTCATTTAATGTGGTGGGCGAGGATGTGCTGGTAACGGGAGCAGGCCCCATAGGCATCATGGCTGTTGCCATATTACGTCATGGTGGTGCACGGCGAATTGTGATTACAGATGTGAATGATTATCGGCTGGATATGGCGCGAAAAATGGGTGCCAGCCGCGCAGTAAATGTCAGGAATGAATCCTTGCAGACCGTTATGGATGAGCTTGGCATGACGGAAGGATTTGAGATTGGGCTGGAGATGTCCGGTAATCCGCAGGCGCTGAATGACATGTTGCAGGCGATGTGTCATGGTGGTCAAATTGCGATTCTTGGCATTCCACCGCACAATGCGGTCATTGACTGGAATCAGGTGATTTTCAAGGGGTTGGTATTAAAGGGGATTTACGGTCGGGAAATGTTTGAAACCTGGTACAGAATGATTGCCATGTTGCAAAGTGGTTTGGATATATCGCCGGTGATTACACATCGCTTTCCTGTGTCTGATT
>CAZDYY010000253.1:0-3548 GCA_964509745.1 uncultured Legionella sp.
CCCGGACAATACGAACTGTTGTTGATGGATGCACTGGATGTTCCCGAGTCTGAAATGGCCAAGGCATTGCGCTGGAGCCTTAAAGGCTTGTCCGAGTATGATTTGAAAGATGCGGCAATTGATGTTTTCATGATGCCTCATCTGGAAGATCCCGGCGAGCAAAAGGTCTCTGTCGCTATCACGCCTCTGTCTGCATTAAACAAAAAATGTTCGATATATGAGTCCGCCTTTCTTGAGGTGACCACTGCCACAATTGCTGAAATTGCGTTAAAGAACCTGATGCGATTGATACAAACCCGCGAGAACAGTCAGAATGATGGCCCGGTGATAGTCATCAGCCTGTTTGAGACAGTTCGCACGCTGCATATTCTCGATCAGGGGATGTTTTACCTGATTCGTGAATTAACTCCCAGTCACAATGCCAATCCCGATGAGCCTGAGGAATGGGATAATATGCTGTTTGAGCTTGAGCGAACGATTGATTATTGTGTAAACAAGCTGGGTTTACCCGAGCCAAAGTCCCTTTTTTTTACCCCGGGATTTCATCGGGTGGTTCCTTTGTTTAAACAAATCGAAGAGTCGATAGGGTTGAAAGTGACCATTATTGATTTGAATCATTATCTGGAGTTGCAAACGCCGTTAAGTCTTCAGGAGCAGCACGAAGTATTTTACAGTATTACCGGGGCACTACGATTTAATCAGGATGAGCAAACGCATGAACCAGCAAATTAATTTTCTCAAGGCATACCCGAAATCAGCCGCTCAATTTCCGGCCAAGTGGGCCATGCTGGCTGGTGCAGCACTGCTTGGGTTACTGATATTGATTAGTTTTTTTATGGGGGTTCACCAGATTCAATCCTCATTGACAGCAAAACATGCGGGGGAGGAGTATAGTCAGGTCAACGCAGTATTACAGCAAACCAAAAAAGAACATCCTCTGCTGGGGACTAATCTCCCCGTAGCCGAGCAGGTTCATGCACTTGAAACTGAATTAAACCTGAAAAAAAATTATTACCTGAGCCTGACGCGGCCCAATCTTCGTGTGGGTTTTTCCAACTATCTCTACGTGCTGACCAAAATCGTCCCTGAGGGAGTGTGGCTTAAGGAAATAACGATTGATCAGGGGATCAATGGAACCTGGCTGGACGGGTACATGTTAAATGCAGCTGCCGTTACCCGGTTTTTGCAAGCGCTACAGGATTCGACTACATTTGTAGGAACCTCATACCATTTGACTTCAGTTAAAAAATTGCCTGGGAAACCGTATGATGAATTTAAAATTTCAAATATGGGGCTGGATGCAAAAGAGCCGGAAATCGCCCGTGATACTCCTGAAAAATGATGCAAGGATGAGCCATGCTTTTAAGTAAACATCTGATCAAGCTTCAATTTACGATTGATCATGCCAGTGTTCCTCACCGGTTTGGGTTTCTGGGAGGGATGCTTGCCATGATTGTTCTGCCCTGGTTATTTTTATTTTTTCTTCCACAATTGCATGCTATCGATAGCACCGATGAGCTGGTGAACATGCTGAAAGCGCAAACTGTACAGGCCATTCAGCAGCGGGAGGCCATTTTATCGCAGGCCACTCAGGACGATACAAAACAGCTGGTAGAAAAATATGCGGAAGTAAAAAACAAACTGGATGTGCTGAACCGGCAGATATTAAATTATCACGATAATTATATTGATGAAAAATCACTGGCTAAAATATTCTATGCCACTATCCTTGGTGAGGCGAATGACATCAGTATTGAGAGTTTTTCGACCATTCAGGGGCATGACAAGGTTCAGGTGCCGGTTGATAACAAGAATGCTTCCCAGGCATCGTCTGCAATATCGGTGACACAAAATCCCTCATCGCCTGCTCCAGCTCCAAAGCCGGACACGTTTATCGCTCCTGAATTAACTCACTATGCCTTTTCCCTGAAAGGCGATTATTTTACCATCATGAAGACCCTGAAGCGTCTTGAGGATTTAAAGTGGCAATTTTTTTGGGATAAATTCAACTACGAGGTCATCAATTATCCTCGCGCCCTTGTGAAAATTGAATTTTATACCCTGAAGCTTCCTCATCAGCCGGTTAAACAGGATGTTTCACCAGGAGCTGCAACATGACTCATCGTTTCAAGACGGGTTTGTATCTCGTGTCTGGATTGTTATTCATTTCAACGCAAGGTTTTTGCGATACAGGAGATACATTGCGTGATCCCACCCAGCCCGAGGTGGTTGATATGGCCCCGCTGGGCGTTAATGAGAAAGAAGCGAAAGATTACAAACTTCAGTCCATTATTATTGACCCAACAAGACGGCTTGCGTTAATTAACGATAACTTTGTCATGGTGGGTGACAAGGTAGGGCTTGCGACAGTGGTCAGTATTGATAAGAATACGGTGGTTTTATCCTTGTATAATAAAAACATTACCTTGTATTTGTTTGATTTACGCACCTGGCAATAAATGGCCTTCCGGCGGGTGTCATGCCAAATGTTATTGATAATCATTGTCATTTGTTATAAAGTATCACTTCTTCATATTGGCCATCCGGAATAAAAAATGAAACCAGAAAAGTTGTTGAAACGCATTACCCCATGGTTTCTGATGTCCGGAGCAGCGCTTGCCAGGGGCTTGTTAAGCTTTGGCGGCATGCTGGCCATTACCCCGTTTCTTCCTGCAGCAATCACCTCGTTTGTACTTTCCATTGCCTATGAAGGCGAGGTTTTTATCCAAAACTTCAAGGGGGCGCTGAAAAAATTATTCAAACCCCGCCATCTTGAGCGCCAGCTGGCAAAAGAGTGCTTGCTGGAATGCTTGCTGGATCCTGAATTATCAAAGGAAAATTACCCGCCGTTTTTCAAAAAATATGAAGAGACTCGCATACTGCTCAAGCCGTTTGAACACAAGCGTCTGGATAAAGACAGCCTTGCGCGGAAACGAAAAATTGAAAAAATACTGGCTGATCAGGAAAAGTGGTTTGCCGAACAGTTGTTTGCCAGGGCAGATGCCAGGACACTGTATCAAAAAACGATGCGTAAATGGCTGGATGACCGGAAATTGCCTGCTGCATATCAGGCCAAACGAGAAAATCGGCGTGTGATTTATCAGGTGATCCAGGGTTTTTGCCTGGTTGCCGGTGTATTGATGGGGTTTGGTACAACCTATTTGCTGATGGAGGCAATCACCACAATACCGCTACTGGCGGTATTACCCGTTACCGCTGTGCCCATGGTGATTGCCTCGCTTTCTGTGCTTGCCGGTGCGGCGAATGGCTTGCTGGTATATAACGCCATGACGGATATGATCGCCTCAAGCATTGTGACCCGCTGGACGGATAAATTCCGCAAGGATTACAAGGACAAGCCCTGGAAAAAAATCACCATGGGTATTGTGCTGTCGGTGATGTTTGTGCTGACGCTGGCCTTGAGTATTTGTACGTTTGGAACGTGGTGGACGGTTGCGAAGTCAAGCGCCCCGGTATTTGCCTGGATGGCCAGAATGCCTGCATTGATCATGCTGGTATTGAACCCTTTGATTGCCAGCATTTCGAAC
>CAZDYY010000254.1:0-3541 GCA_964509745.1 uncultured Legionella sp.
AGTGTGACGGCTTGTTTTCTTTACCAATGCTTGGTACCGTGACCAGCCTGAACGTTTCTGTTGCTACCGGTGTTTCTTTATACGAGGTCGTAAGGCAGCGAAGAACCAGCAAGGAACGTTAACCACCAGAACCGGCGAGGGCAACAAATTCCCTGATCACGCTCACCAGCCGGCGAACCAGCTCATCAACCTCCTCCTCGTTGATAATCAAGGCAGGCAACAACCGGATCACCGACTCGGCCGTAACATTCACTAACAGACCATGTGCAAGCGCAATGGCCTTTATATCACTGGCTGGCCGGTCCAGCTCAACACCCAGCATCAAACCCCTGCCGCGGATGCTGCGTACATTGGGATGATCGCCCAGTTCGTGCATCAACTTATCCTTGAGCAACACACCCATGCGAGCTGCATTTTTACACACACCATCCCGCTCAATTACATTCAATACCGTCAGTGCTGTCGCACAAGCCAGCGGGTTACCGCCAAAAGTAGAGCCATGATTGCCAGGCTTGAATAAATTGCAAGCCCGGTTGCGCATCAGGCAAGCACTTATCGGCACACCATTTCCCAGTCCCTTGGCGGTGGTCAGTATGTCCGGCCTGATGCCAGCTTCCATGCAGGCAAATAACTTCCCCGTTCTGCCATTTCCGGTTTGAACCTCGTCAAGAATCAACAACCATTCATGTTGCTCACATAATTCGGCCACTGCCCGCAGGTAACTCTCATTGGCAACAATAACACCGTTCTCACCCTGGATGGGTTCCAGCATAACCGCAACCACATCATCACGATTGGCCGCAATGGTTCGAATGGCCTCGATATCATTGAACGGTGCCCGCACAAACCCGTGCAGCAAGGGCTCAAAACCGGCTTGCACCTTGCGCGATCCGGATGCAGAGAGCGTGGCCATGGTGCGGCCATGAAAAGCACCCTCCATTACAATAACAGAGGGTGTTTCAATACCCTTTTTGTGCCCATACAATCGGGCAAGCTTGATTGCTGCCTCGTTGGCCTCGGCACCGGAGTTGCTGAAAAACACCTGCTCCATACCCGTCAAGCCGGCAAGTTTTTCAGCGAGCAACTGTTCTTCCCTAATCAGGAATGCATTTGACGTGTGCAGAACCTTTGCTGCCTGCTCCTGTATGGTGCGGGTAATATCAGGATGTGCATGTCCCAGGCCGCAAACGGCAATTCCACTGAAGGAATCCAGATATGCCCTGCCTTGCTCATCAAATAACCAAACCCCTTTCCCGTGAGTAAATGATACCGGCAAGGGGTTGTAAGTGGGAATTAACGTCATGGTTGTTCCTGCAAATGACTAGCCTTGTAAATTTCCTGCAATAAAATCCCAGTTGACCAGATGCCAGAATGCACCAAGGTAATCCGGCCGGGCATTGCGATAGTCAATATAATAGGCGTGCTCCCAGACATCGCAGGTCATTAACGCCGTCAACCCTTCTGTCATGGGCGTACCGGCATTGCTGGTACTGGTGATTTTCAGATTTCCCTGTTTATCCTGCACCAGCCATGCCCAGCCTGATCCAAAGGTCATAATGGCCGCCTGGGTAAACTGCTCCTGAAATGCGGTAAATGAACCAAACGTATGATTGATCGCATCAGCCAGCTTTCCAGTTGGCTCACCACCACCATTTGGACTCAGGCAGTGCCAGTAAAATGTGTGATTCCAGACCTGGGCTGCGTTATTAAACATGCCTCCGGACGATTTTTTTATCACTTCTTCCAGCGACATGGTTGCAAAATCACTGTCAGCAATCAGTTTGTTCAGGTTGTTGACATAAGCCTGATGGTGTTTTCCGTAGTGGTATTCCAGTGTTTCCCTGGAAATGTGTGGGGCAAGGGCATCCATATCATATGGCAAAGGGGGTAGTGTAAATGTCATGTTCAGCTCCTGATGATTTAAACGGCAAATAACCAAATGGTTAGTGTAGCAGGTTAAGCAAGAGTTACAATCGAAGATTGGTTGCAATATGGTCTGATTTTCGCCATAATGGATTGATTGGGTTTTATAACATGAACAGGTGATGATGTGGATACAATAGACAAAATCAAGCAGCAAATTGCAGAAAATACCATCCTTTTATATATGAAGGGCAATCCTCAAGCACCACAATGCGGGTTTTCTGCCCGTGCAGTCAAGTGCATTGAAGCCTGTGGTGTGGATTTTGCATATGTTGATGTTCTGGCAAATCCGGATATACGACAAATGTTGCCACAATACGCCGACTGGCCTACTTTCCCGCAACTATATGTGAAAGGAACACTGATTGGCGGATCAGATATTATTGCCGAAATGTATGAACAAGGCGAGCTGGACGCTTTATTAAAAGAAGCCGTTGCAGGGTAATCCTGAGACGGGAATCATATTGAAGTTTGAATAACGGAGAAAATAAATGAGTGTTCTGGTTGGGCGAAAGGCCCCTGATTTTACAGTTCCTGCAGTATTGGGCTCAGGTGAAATTGTTTCAAATTTTAATTTATATGAAGAACTGAAAGGTCAGTACGGCGTGGTATTTTTCTACCCGCTTGATTTTACCTTTGTTTGTCCTTCAGAACTGATAGCACTTGATCGACGCATGGCTGACTTTACCAGCCGCGGGGTCAAAGTGATTTCTGTTTCGATTGATTCACATTTCACACATAATGCCTACCGCAATACACCGGTTAACCATGGTGGTATTGGCCCGGTTAAATTTACCATGGCAGCAGACCTGACCCATTCCATTTGCCAGGCTTACGGAATTGAACACCCTGCAGCAGGCGTCGCATTGCGTGCAGCATTTATCATCGATAAAAACGGTGTTATTCGATCACAAATGGTCAATGACCTGCCGATTGGTCGAGACATTGATGAATTGCTGCGACTGGTAGATGCCGTTCAGTTTGCTGATGAACATGGTGAAGTATGCCCTGCCGGCTGGAAAAAAGGCGAGGCCGGTATGAAGGCCAGTCCACAGGGTGTAGTCGAATATCTTGTCGAGCACTCTTCTCGATTGTAATCGATCTCCCCTCTACCACCATCTGGTGGAAGAGGGGTTTACGTCAAGAGACAAATATTACCCTGGCTGTACTCCCTGCCATGTATTCATTATCTTGCAAAACAATTCAGCTGTTTTTTCCGCATCGTAAATCGCCGAATGGGCTTCATTCGCATCAAACGCAATACCCGCTGCTTTCACTGCTTTTGCCAGTACCGTTTGCCCATACATCAAGCCAGACAATGTAGCTGTGTCAAAACAGGTAAACGCATGGAAAGGTAATTTCACACCGGTCCGTTTGACAGCTTCCTTGACAAACAGCAAATCAAACCAGGCATTATGCCCGACCAGTACAGCTCGCTGACAATGACTTTGCTTTATCGCCTTGTTAACTGGCGCAAACAAATTCTGCAAGGCCTGCTTTTCATCCAGAGCAAACCGCAGGGGTTGCCATGGATCTATGCCGTTAAAAGCAAGAGACTCCGGATCCAGCCCGGCATTTTCAAAGGGCAAAATATGCTCAAAGAATGTCCCGGTTGGCA